>URBA01000024.1 GCA_900545905.1 uncultured Collinsella sp. | reverse complement strand
ATGGACTGCAAGAGGGTCACCGTGATCAGAATCGGCCCGGTAATCTCCACCAGAAGGAAAAAGCACTACACAGAAACGTGTGGTGCTTTTTTGTTGTTGCCAAACGAGTGAGGGCTTAGCTCACCCAGGGGAGCGCCGTGCATGGACTGCAAGAGGGTCACCGTGATCAGAATCGGCCCGGTAATCTCCACCAGAATGAAAGCACTACACGGAAACGTGTGGTGCTTTTTTGTTTTATCTGCCGTTCACCTTACGTCCCCTTTCATGAAAAAAGCGTTTGTCGCAGCCCGCAGGCCGTGACAAACGCTTTTTATTTTACTGTGCGCCCAAGCGCATTTTGAAGTCCTGATAGCCAAAGTGCACCAGCTCCCGGCAATTGCCGTCTGCGCCCAGCAGCCAGATAGGCGGCAGGGGCATCCCATTGAAGGTGTTGTTCTTGCAGGTGGTGTAGATGGCCATATCGCCGAAAATGAGCTTATCGCCCTCGGCAAGGGGGGTGTCAAAGCTGTAATCCCCGATGATATCCCCCGCAAGGCAGGTGGGGCCGCCCAGCCGGACGGTGTGCGCCTTCTCTCCTGCCTCGCCGGCGTCCAGCAGCGGCGGGCGGTAGGGCATCTCGATGACATCCGGGGTGTGGCAGGCTGCGGACATATCCAGAATGGCAAGACTGGTATCCCCGTTGCGCAGGGTGTCCAGCACGGTAGTGACCAGATAGCCTGCATTCAGCGCCCAAGCCTCGCCGGGCTCCAAATACACCTGTACGCCGTACTTCTGCCGCACCGAGAGGATGCAGTTTTCCAGCGTAGCAAGGGCATAGCCCGGGCGGGTGATGTGGTGTCCCCCGCCGAAATTGAGCCACTGCATTCTGGGCAGCAGGTCGGCAAACTTTTTCTCCACTGCGGCCAGCGTTACCGCCAGCGCATCGGCGTCCTGCTCGCACAGGGTATGGAAGTGCAGACCGTCCAACAGGGCGGGCAGCTCCGGGTGCGCTGCCACAGCGGCGTCCCACTGAGCACGGGTGGTGCCCAGACGGCTGCCGGGGGCGCAGGGGTCGTAAATCGCGTGGCCGTCCTGGGTCGAGCACTCGGGATTGATGCGCAGTCCCACACTTTTGCCCGCCGCCTTGGCCGCGGGGCCAAATTTTGCCAGCTGCGCGGGCGAGTTGAAGACGATATGGTCGGCGTACCGCAGCAGCTCGTCCATTTCATCTGCGCGGTAGGCCGCGCAGAAAACGTGCACTTCTTTGCCGGGCATTTCCTCCGCGCCGAGCCGCGCCTCAAACAAACCGCTGGCCTCGGTGCCCGCGAGGTGCGGCGCCAGCAGCGGGTACAAATCGTAGTTGCTGAACGCCTTTTGCGCCAGCAGCACCTTGCACCCGGTACGATGGGCCAGCCCGCCCAGAATCTCCGCGTTGCGGGTCAGGGCAGCTTCATCCAGCAGGTAGCAGGGCGTGGGCAGGGCGGAAAATTCCGGCGGCACTGCGCCGTCGATAGCCGCAAACGGCGGCCGTGCGTCGCGCTGCGCCATCAGTCCACGAGAACCGGGTCATGGTTCTCGCTGCGGGGCAGGCCGTACTTGTCCAGCGCGTCGAGGAACGGGTCGGGGTTGAACTCCTCCACCGTGTAGACGCCGGGCTTGGTCCACTCGCCGGTCAGCATCATCAGCGCACCGCACATCGCGGGCACACCGGTGGTGTAGCTGATGGCCTGACTGCCGACCTCGCGGTAGCACTCCTGATGGTCGCACACATTATAAATGTAGTAGGTCTTGTCCTTGCCGTCCTTTTTGCCCTGGAAGATACAACCGATATTTGTCTTACCCTTTGTTCTTGGACCGAGTGAAGCTGGATCAGGAAGAACTGCTTTAAGGAACTGTAGCGGTACTATCTTCTTGCCCTCAAAGTCAATAGGCTCGATAGATGTCATGCCCACGTCCTCAAGGCATTTAAGGGGTGTAAGATAGCTTTGACCAAATGTCATGAAGAAACGAATCCTCTTGATACCCTTGATGTTGAGCGCAAGTGATTCAAGCTCTTCGTGATGAAGAAGATACATATCCTTTTCGCCCACCTGAACCGTCACCTTCATCTTGGACAGGTCGGCGATCTGCATGCACTGCTTGCCGCCGCTCGTATCGCTTTCGCCCATGATCATGCCGCCTGTTACCGTGGCGCCCACCTTGGCGTTGAGCTCCACGATGCTGCCCGAGCTCGGGGCCGTGACCGTACGGCTGCCTGCCTTGGCGTTCGCCTGATCGAGGTTTGCCTGGGCCGAAGCGAGGCTGCGCTGCGCGGCCGATACGGCGTTCGTGTCCGTTGATGCGTCGGAGACGCCAGCCGCTGCGGAAGCTCCATCGACGTCCGTCGTTGGGGTGGCCTGTGCGGCAGCTGCGGCTTTCTGCGCGTTGGCGAGGTCTTCTTGAGCGGCAGCAACTGCACGCTGCGCCTCGGCAACGTTGCGATCGAGCTCGTCATTTTTAATGGTCATAAGCACGTCGCCCTCGTTGACGGATTGGCCTGCCTGCACGTTGATCGAATCGACCGTGCCGTCGACAGAAGGGGAGACCACTGAGGACGAAATGGGTTTGAGCTGGCCTTTCGCCTCGACCGTTGTGGTAAACGGACCCTCGGTCACCATGTCGGTCACAGGCCCACTAGCGCCCTGTGGCTGAGCATTGATAACCAGGGTTGCGACAATGGCAATGAGTGCGATGGTACCCACGACGCCGGCGGCAATACCGCGTCGGATGAGCTTTTTGCGTCGACGTTCGGCACGTTTTGCCTTGAGCTTGGCATATGCCTCTTCATCGGAAATCTCGGTCGCATCGTTCGCGCGTCCGCTCTGCTTATCGGCATGTACGTTTGTAATCAGAGGAATCGTTTCGGTGACATCTTCGGGCGTGTGCTCGGTATCATCCGGGCCCGGGGTGGTCGTGGGGACATTCGGCATAGCGTCTCCTTTATAGAAAGTACCTCGATAAGTATATGCGCCCACCGGTTGGGGCGGGCGCATGGGACGGTTTCTTTCGGAACTGTTAGATTGGTCGCAGCAGCTCCATGTTGTAGGAATGTGCGCGTTGCACTACGAGTGGACAACCACGCACAGGCCGACTTTGATGCAGTCGTGAAGTGCCTTGGCGTCTGCCAGGCGCAGGTTGATGCAACCGTGGCTGCCGCACCACTTGTACGACTCGGCATTATCGAAGCTCTTGTCGTTTTGCCAGGTGGCATCGTGGAAGCCGATCATGTTGCCCTCAAAAGGCATCCAGTAGCTCACCGGGCTCTCGTATTTGGGCTTACCGGTCTTGGGGTCCTTGGCTCCGATCAGGGTGCTGCCGCCGTCGTTGCTGTTGATCTGCCAGACGCCCTCGGGCGTGGCGTCCTCGCCCGGCTTGCCCGAGATAAAGTTGGCCTCCCAAACGATATTTCCGCTCTCGTCATAGTAGCGCGCGTGCTGTTCGGACAAGTCGACGTCGATATACGCCTTCCAGTCGGGCTCTCCCTTTGCGGTAAAGGTGTCGGCCTTCTGGGAGTACTTGATCTCGATTTCGCCGGTCTGCTTGTTGTTAATGGCGTCTTCGACCTGCTTGGCGAGCGAGCTGCTGTCGATGGACCAACCAAAGTCGCCGCCTTCGACGGCGCACTGCTTGCCATCGGCGCGCGTCCACCAGCGAGTGGAGCCCACGGTATTAAAGCCGTTGGCGAGTTCGGCTGCCCAGTTGCTGATCTGCGACGTATCGAGCGTTGGGTTGGCGGGATCGGCAAAGCTGATCCACTGCAATACGGAGCTGCCATCAACCTTGCCGGCATCCTCGCCGTTGAGCTTGAGGGTCACGTTGACGCCCAGGAAGTTGTTGACGGCATCGCATGCGGCCTGAATCTGATCATCGGTCAGCGTTCCATTGAGCGGCTCATAGGCATCGTTGCCGAGCTTGGAAAGATCTACGGTCTCGGCCAGCGAGGCAAGCTCGAGCTCGGCATACTTAATGACATGCTCGCGGTTGAGTTTTTCGTTGGAGCGCGCCTTCTCGACGGTAAACTTGCCGGCCTGCTCGTCATAGGAGCTATTGGCCTCGAACGTGCCCGAACGGCCCTCGTTAAACTCGTCGATAGCGGCGCCCAGGTCCTCCTCAAACTTCTTTTGGTCAAAGGCGTCGGAGAGCATGGACAGGTCGACGTCTTGATCAAGATCGACTTCGTTGGAGTTAGCGGTTGTTTTGGTCTTGCCGCTTAAGGATTCCACAAGGCGGACCGGCCAAATAAAGGCTTCGTTGTGGCTGATGATTTCTTTTGCGGCAGCTTCGCCGTCGACGATGGGCTCATCGGACTCGGGCTGATAGGTCCAGCTAAAGTCATCGCCTGTCACGGTGAGCTTATAGTGCTTCCATGCCGAGTTGACCTTGGTGGCGGCAGACGAAGCGTTGGAGAAGGAGACGTCGACGCCGGCAATGGTGGTGTTGGGGTAGGCTACCTGCGAAAACGCTACGACGCCTACGATATAGACAATGACGATTAGACCCAGGATGACAAAGAGCGTCGTCTTTTTGCCCGACTTATTGTTCTCGGCGGGTTTGCGTGCGGGGCCGCGATCGCCTCGAGCGTGCGTGGGGGGCTGCTTGGGCGCATTGCCGTTTGCCTGGCGCTGCTGACGTTGTTGACGCTGCTGTCGCTGTTGGTTCGGGCGTTGGGAAGCGTTTGCCGCACCACGCTGCTGACCGTGGCTCGGCGCGATAGGACGCGGCGACTGAACGCCGCCGGTGTGCCTGCTCGGCTGCTGCGGATCGGGAATCAGTTGAGTTCGATCGTTTTGCGACATCGTATGCATATCCTTCGGATTTCGCCTTGCGGCTCATCGTGTTTTTACTGGGCTTGCATTATAGCGATTACCCAGTTGTTTGTGGTATGGAAACGGTGGCATTCAAAAGAGGTGGGACATTTGTCCCACCTTCGAGTCTTTCTTTGTCGCTATCCGCACACACCGCATTTTGCACAGGCCGAAAGTGCGGCCGGAGCCTGCGCGATGCCACCCTTTGCCGTCTCTCGCAGCGTGGCCGGCAACGCGTGGCCCACTGAGAGCATGACATGTGCCATCTGGTCAAACGGCACCAGGCTCTTGATACCGGCAAGTGCAAGCTGCGCCGAGCTAAAGGCGGCTGCCACGCCGATGGCATTGCGGTTTTGGCACGGCACCTCCACGAGGCCGCCCACCGGGTCGCAGACCAGGCCCAGCAGGTTGCTCAGGGCGATGGAGCTGGCGTCGAGTGCCTGCTCAGGCGTGCCTCCGAGCATCTGCACCAGCGCGGCGGCTGCCATGGCGGCGGCGCTTCCGACCTCGGCTTGGCAGCCGCCCTCGGCGCCGGCAACGCAGGCGCTTGTGGTGAGGTTGAGGCCGATGGCGGCTGCGCAGTAGAGCGCGTCCATGACTTGCTCGTCGTCGAGCTGAAGGTGATCGGCGAGCGCCAGCACGCAGCCGGGCACGACACCCGCGGATCCTGCCGTCGGAGCTGCGACGATCACGCCCATGGTGGCGGAGCGCTCGAGCACGGCCATGGCGCGGGCCACGGCTTCGGTCTGGACGGGGCCCATCAGGCTTTCACTCAAATCGTTGCAGCGGGTTGCTTCGACGAGCTTGGCCTCGCCGCCGATAAGCCCGCCGAGCGAGCGCTGAGGATTGGCGATGGGGGCTGTGGTCTCCTCGCGCATGACGTCGAGCACGCGGCGCATGGCGGCGACGGCGTGGGCCGCGCCGGTCAGGCGCGCCTCGCGAACGGCCATGACGGCGCCGATGTTGAGGCCGAGTTCGGCGCAGGCGTCGAGCAACTGCGCACCATCGTCAAAGATTTCCTTGGCCGAAACGCCGGGGGAGAGCGACGAGGCAGAACCGGGGAGCTCGATAAAGGTCGCGTAATCGACATTGTCGAGCTTGCGCAGCATGGGGACGACGGTGTCGTCGGGCGCGCCGTCGGTCTCAAAGACGGAGTAGGCCTGGCCGCCCACTTCGGTGCGGTAGGTGCGGCAGAAAGCGATGTTTACATGTGCGTAGGCGAGCAGGTTCGTGAGCGCGGCGAGCACGCCGGGGACGTCGTAGTGCGCCACGAAGAGTGTGGAGTACATGCCCGAGATGTCGACGCCGACGCCGTTAATGCGGCTGATGCGCATCTTGCCGCCGCCCAGGCTCTCACCGCGGACCTGGGCCGTGGCGCCCGTGTCGTCGACCATGTCGATGTCGACGGTGTTGGGGTGGATGGAGGCGTCGTCGCCTTTGATGTCAAAGTGATATTCGAGGCCCTGCTCGCGCGCGAGGTCGAAGGCCTGCTTGATGTTCTCGTCATCGGTGTCGAGGCCCAGGATGCCCGCGACGAGCGCACGATCGGTGCCGTGGCCGCGGTAGGTGTGGGCGAAGGAGTTCCACAGGCCAAAGGTGACCTTGGTGATGCGGCCTTCCAGCAGGCTGGCGGCAACTTGGGCGCAGCGCAGGGCGCCGGCGGTGTGCGAAGAACTGGGGCCGACCATGACGGGGCCCAAGATCTCGAATGCCGAGGTCGTAGCTAGTGTTTGCGGCTTGCCTGCCATGGGTGCTCCTTATCTATCCCGTCGTCCCGAGGGGCGGGGCATACTCTGTCCCGCCGTTCCGAGGGCTTTAGTATTTGGTCGCCTGCTCGGACAGTCCTGCTCGCACGGAGGCCACATTAAGTGGCCTCCGGCTCGTGCGGAACTCGCGATCGACCAAATACTAAAGCCCTCGGAACTTAGGATACATGGTTGGAGTCGCTCTGCTGCAAAATTTATCGGCCTGTGATTTATTCCATGTCCCAGGTAGGCTCATCTTCACCACCTTTAAATAAAAAAGAAGTACCGTTTGGGACCGGTACTTCTTTTGAAAGTGCATATGTTGTTATGACCTTAGCGGTTCCCAATTACAGGCCGCAGGCTGCTTTGAGTTCTTCGACTCGGTCGGTTTTCTCCCAGGTGAAGTCGGCGTCTTCTCGGCCAAAGTGACCGTAGGCTGCCGTCTTTTCGTAGATGGGGCGACGCAGGTCTAGGTCGCGGATGATTGCGCCCGGGCGCAGGTCGAAGGTCTTCTCTACGGCCTCGACGATCTTGTCCTCGGCAACATGTGCGGTACCGAAGGTGTCGACCATGATTGAGAGGGGCTTGGAAACGCCGATGGCGTAGGCAAGCTCGACTTCGCAGCGGTCGGCCAGACCGGCGGCGACCACGTTCTTGGCGACCCAGCGCGCGGCATACGCGGCGGAGCGGTCGACCTTGGTGCAGTCCTTGCCGCTAAAGGCACCGCCGCCGTGACGGCCATAGCCGCCGTAGGTGTCGACGATGATCTTGCGGCCGGTGAGGCCCGTGTCGCCCATGGGGCCGCCCACGACAAAGCGACCGGTGGGGTTCACATAGATGTCGGCATTATCCCACGGCATGTTCTCGGCGGCCATGACCGGGGTGATGACGTGCTCGATGAGGTCGGCCTTGATCTTACCCATGTCCTCGATCTCGGCGGCGTGCTGCGTGGAGATGACAATGGTCGTGACCTCGACGGGCTTTCCGTCCTCGTAGCGCACGGTGACCTGGGTCTTGCCGTCGGGGCGCAGATAGGCGAGGGTACCGTCGTGACGCACCGTGGCCAGGCGCTCGGCCAGGCGGCTTGCCAGGTAGTGTGGCATGGGCATGAGGGTCTTGGTCTCGTTGGAGGCATAACCGAACATCATGCCCTGGTCGCCGGCGCCGATCAGGTCGATCGGGTCGGTGGTCGCGCCGGTCTGGGTCTCGAAGGACTCGTCGACGCCCTGGGCGATATCGGGCGACTGCTCGTGGATGAGGCTCATAACGCCGCAGGTGTCGCAGTCAAAACCGAACTTGGCGCGGTTGTAGCCAATGCGGCGGATAACGCCGCGGGCGATTTCCTGTACGTCGACGTAGGCCTGGGTGCGAATCTCGCCGGCGACGATGACGGTGCCGGTGGTCACGAGGGTCTCGCAGGCGCAGCGGACGTTCTCCACGTTGGCAGGCACGCCGTTGGGGGCGATGTAGCCCTGCTCCTGCAGCTCTATTTCTTTGGCGAGGATTGCGTCGAGGACGGCGTCGCTGATCTGGTCGGCGATCTTATCGGGATGACCTTCGGTCACCGACTCCGACGTAAAAACAAAAGACCCGTGTTGGGGCGGGATGGAACGAAGTTCTTCTGACATGATTGTCCTTTCAAAAACGTGTCCCAGCGACCGTTACCATTCCGCCGGGCTCTCTATGCAAGGGCACATCATAGCGCGTAAATCAAACATTCACACCCTTTCCGCACCGAGCCATTGGTTAGCTAATTTGGGACGGGGCTTTTTTAGCTACCCAATCCGGAGTCTTCGGAGCCTAAGACCAATCTCGATATAGGGTAGCTAAAAAAGCCCCGTCCCAAAATTAGCTACCCAATGACTGGGTCGGTGCCCTTTGTGCGGAGGTTGCTTTGATGCTTTATACTGATGCGGTTAGACATCCATCCTGCAATCGAGGAGATTTCCATGGCATCAGACGTTCGCGTCCGCTTTGCACCCTCACCGACGGGCAAGCTGCACATCGGCGGCGCCCGCACCGCTATCTATAACTGGGCTTTCGCCCGCGCAAACGGCGGCACGTTCATCCTGCGCATCGACGACACCGACCCCACCCGCTCCACCGACGAGAACACGCAGATCATTCTGCGCGCCATGCGTTGGCTGGGCCTGGACTGGGACGAGGGTCCCGAGGTGGGCGGCGACTATGGCCCCTACGCCCAGACCGAGCGCCTGGACCTGTACAAGCAGGCCGCCCAGAAGCTTTGGGACGAGGGCAAGGCCTATCCCTGCTTCTGCACTAAGGAGCAGCTCGATGCCGACCGTAAGGCCGCGCAGGACCGCAAGGACCCCTTCCAGGGCTATCAGCGCCGTTGCCGCGATCTTGATCCCGAGGAGGCCCGTCGCCGCATCGAGGCCGGTGAGTCCTACGTCCTGCGCATCAAGGTGCCCGAGGACCGCGGCGACGTCGTCATCCACGATGCCGTCCACGGCGAGGTGACCTTCGATGCCAAGGAGCTCGACGACTTTGTCATCTTCCGCTCCGACGGCACGCCCACGTACAACTTCGCGACCGTCGTCGACGACGCCATGATGAAGATTACCCACGTCATCCGCGGCGACGATCACCTGTCCAACACCCCGCGCCAGGTTATGGTCTACGAGGCCCTCGGCGCGCCCGTGCCTACGTTCGCCCACATCTCCATGATCCTGGGCGCCGACGGCAAGAAGCTCTCCAAGCGCCACGGCGCCACCTCGGTGGAGGAGTACCGCGACGCCGGCTACCTGTCCGACGCCTTCGTCAACTACCTGGCGCTGCTCGGCTGGTCGCTCGACGGCGAGACCACGATCATCCCGCGCGATGTCCTGGCCAGCAAGTTCTCGCTCGACCGCATCTCCAAAAACCCGGCGACCTTCGACCCCAAGAAGCTCGACTGGGTCAACGCCGAGTACATCAACGGCATGTCCGATGCTCAGTTTGCCGACGAGATCATGGTCCCCGAGCTGCACGAAGCGGGTCTCATCGAGGGTAATGTCGAGTACGGCGAGGACTGGATCGACGCGCTTGCCGCCATCGTCAAGCCGCGCACCAAGATGCCGGCCGACGCCGTGACCGTCGCCGCTCCCATCTTCGCTACGGCCGAGACGCTCGAGTATGACGAGAAATCCGTCAACAAGGGCCTGGCCAAGGAAGGCATGGGTGCCATTCTGGATGCCGCTAAGGCCGCGCTCGAGGGTGTGGACGAGTGGACGGCTGTCAACATTGACGCCGCGCTTGAGCCGCTTCCCGAGCAGATGGATCTTAAGAAGCGCGTGGTGTTCCAGGCCGTGCGCGTCGCCGTCTGCGGCAACATGGTGAGCCCCCCGCTGGGCGAGACCATGGCGCTCGTCGGTCGCGACGACTGCCTGGCGCGCATCGACCGCGCCCGCACGATGGCGCTGTAGTCGCTGCGTAAATGCAAGTATCCGAGCCCCGTTCACCTCGAGCGGGGCTCTTGTTTCTAGATGACCTGCGATGTTGGTGGGACAAGGTTATCAGTAGTGTTTGTCCCAGGTGTGAATGCCGCATCGAACTTGTTGCCGCATGCGACCCTGGGACAAACACTACTGATATCCTTGTCCCACCTCTCGCTGGTCGATTTATTCGAGGTGGTGTATGGCTCAACAACTGTCGCTGTTTGGTTCGCCGGAACCGGAGGAGGTTCCGGTGAAGCCAGTGCCTGCCGCTGCCTCGGCTCAGCCTAAGCCTGCACCTGAGCCCATCGCTGCCTATGCGAGCGTGGTCCTCGACATCCCGACGCGTGCGCTGTCCGAGCCGTTTGCCTATGGCATTCCTCAACCCCTTGCCAATGAGGTGCAGATCGGATCCACGGTCCTGGTCCACTTTGGTAACCGTTCGGCCGCGGGCTATATCGTCGACATTGCGCCTGAGCTGGGCGATCTGCAGGGTAACAACGCCCTCGACCCCGTGCGCATTAAAGCCATCGAGGCTATCCTCAGCAAACCGCTCTTTACCGCCGAGGCCGCCCGCATCGCGCGCTGGATGAGCCGCGAGTACGTCGCGACGCTTTCCGAGTGCCTGCGCCTGTTCTTGCCCCCGGGCGGAAGCCCGCGCGTGGTCAAGGGCGATGACGGTGCATGGTCGGTTGAGCGTCCCGCCGTCAAACCTATTCAAAACCGCTGGGTCATGCTTACGCCCGAGGGTTTCGACTATACGCCGCCCAAGACCGCGGTCCGTCAGCGTCAGCTCATCGAGGCGCTCCAGTGCGGGCCGGTCACGACGCGCGACCTCAACCTGCTTTATAACAGCATGTCGGCGACTATCAAGGCGCTCGAAAAGCGCGGCGTCGTGGTGGTGGAGGAGCGCCGTGCGTGGCGTGGCTGCAGCGAGCAGACCACGCTGTCCTCGGCAAGCGGCAAGGCGCCGGTCTCGCTTACCAACGGCCAGCAGCAGGCGCTCGCGCAGATAGAGCGCGCCCGTCTTGACGCCCACGGAGACGTGGTGCTGGTCGACGGTGTCACCGGCTCCGGCAAAACCGAGGTCTACCTCTCTGCTATCGAGCGCGTGCTCGCGGCCGGCCGCTCGGCGTGCGTGCTTGTGCCCGAGATCTCGCTGACGGCCCAAACCGTCGGCCGCTTCCGCTCGCGCTTCGGTGAGACGGTCGCGGTCTTCCACTCGCGCCTTTCGGCCGGCGAGCGCCTGGACCAGTGGGACATGGTTGCCAGTGGTGCCGCCCGCGTTGTCGTCGGCGCGCGTTCGGCGCTCTTTTGCCCGCTCAGCGACCTGGGCCTCATCATCATCGACGAGGAACATGAGGGAGCTTATAAGAGTGAGACAGCACCGCGGTACGATGCCAGGGAGGTCGCAAAGGTCCGGGCAGATATGAGCCGGGCAGCCGTAGTCTTAGGACTGTCTCTTATACACATCTGACGCTGCCGACGAAGCTAGA
>URBA01000023.1 GCA_900545905.1 uncultured Collinsella sp. | reverse complement strand
CGACGTCGGCGGGGCGTGCCAACGTCTCGGCAATACGGTCTTGCACCTCGAGCAGGCAGTCGAGCAGCAGCGGGTTAAACTGACCGCACTTGCCGTCCAGGATCATCTGGATCGCTTCCTGGTGCGGGATGGCATCCTTGTATACACGTACGCTCGTGAGCGCGTCGTATACGTCGGCCACCGAAACCACCTGCGCGGCAATGGGGATCTCATCGCCCTTAAGGCCGTCGGGATAGCCCTTGCCGTCCCAGCGCTCGTGGTGCCAGCGTGCAATCTGGTACGCATATTCCAGCAAGGAATTGCCAGCATGCTGGTGACCCAGCTCAAACAGCATGTCGGCACCGAGGGTGGTGTGCGTCTTCATGATCTCGAACTCCTCGGACGTCAGGCGTCCGGGCTTGTTGAGGATCGCGTCGTCGATCGACATCTTGCCGATATCGTGGAGCGCCGAGGCCATAGCAATCGTGGAGCGCTGTTCGTTGTCGAGCGGGAACTGGTCACTGCGATGCACCAGGCAGCCCAGCAGCAGCTCGGTCAGCTTTTCGATATGCGTGACGTGCAGGCCGCTCTCGCCGTTGCGAAGCTCCATGACGCCGGCCATGATATCGATCAGCATGCGGCTGTTCTTGACACGCTCGTTGTACTGCTGAGACAGCAGGCTTGTCAGACGACGCTGCTTGGCATACAGGCGGATGGTATTGCTCACGCGGCGGCGCACGATACGGGAGTCAAACGGGCGGTTGATATAGTCCGAGGCGCCCAGCTCGTACGCGCGCAGAACCATATCATCGGAATCTTCGCTCGAAATCATGATGACAGGCAGATTATCGATACCCGTTCGGCGCGACAGATCGGCCAGCACCTCAAAGCCGCTTATGCCCGGCATGACAATGTCCAGCATCACGAGCGACAACTCATCGCCATAGCGGTCGACCATGTCGAGCGCTATACGACCGTTATCGGCCTCGAGGATGCAATACTCGTCCTTGAGCATCTCGCTGAGAATGGCTCGGTTCATCTCGGAGTCATCGATAATAAGCACCAAGGGCTTTTCGCTTTGGAAGGCCTCGATGGAATCGGCATCGGTCACGACCGTACCGGCTTTTGCCTTAGCGCGGCTCAATAACTGGACAGCGCGGCCAACTCCTTCATCGACCGTCTCGCCATGAATGCGAACACCGCCAACACATGCCGTCAAGCTCACGTACTCATGGCCCGGAACAATCGTGGCATGAACGGCATCGGACACCTGATGCAGGCGACGGGTGAAGTCATCGGAGGGAATATTGGGCATGACGACCACAAACTTGTCGCAGCCATAGCGTACAAGCTCGTCAGTCGAACGAATTCCGCTGCGTATGGCTGTCGCCACAGCACCGAGCGCAAGGTCGCCGGCATGACGGCCACACGTATCGTTGAAGACCCTAAAATCATCAAGGTCGATCATCGCAACGCCGGCATTCATGCGGGCGCTTCGGAGCTTTTCCTCGTAATATCGGCGATTGCGCACATTCGTCAGCACGTCGGTGTAGACAAAGTCCTCTTCTGCAGCCTCTTGCTCATCAATCGGACGCACCATCAGCAGGACGTGAGGCTCGCCCTCGACCTTCAGAGGGCGCAGGCGAGCGCGGTACTCAGTGCCATCATTGAGCAGTTGCTCCGACACCTCATCGGAGTCTGCCAAAGCCTCAAGACTCGACTGGCGCAAACAAGGACACCGATCGCCGGCGAGCAGGCAGTTAGGCTCGCTCTTAATCTGATCGGCCGACAGCAAACGCACCACGGGGTAGGTCTTCGCGACGCGGGCGACCTCAGCGGCAGCCTCCTCGTCGGTTAGATTGACCTCGTGATTATTGAGCATATGGGGCCCTTTCGATAGTTTCGCATGGTAGCGGTGGGTTCCAAATGCTACAAGGGTAACACCTTGTCGATGCAGGTAAGTACGTGAATGCTGTTACATTTTTATGAGTTGGCAAACGGTGGCAATGGAGCCGCGGGCGCGTGGTTATTGGCGCATTCGTTAACAATGACGAAACGCTAACAGTCCCCCTCCCCGCAGGTCATCGAGCGTGCTAACGCTCCAAGACATCGCGAACGGCGTTTGCCGCCGTAACGGGGCGATCGCGCAGACCGTTATGCGCGCCCGGGATCGTCACAAGGGGGCAATCGAGATATTCGGCAGCCGCTCGCGTACCAGCCTCGCGGGGTGTACCGACCGAAAGCTCGCCCAAAAACACAGCCGACACCGCCTTTGATTCGCGGGCGCGCTCCCAGTCGGGAGCATATGTCATATTTGTTCCGTATTCATTAGCCATAAAGCAACGACCATTGCGCAGGGCATGCTTGGCTTCCGCTTCGGTCGTCCCAGGAGCCTCGGGGTCCAAGTCGCCGAGAGCTCCCAAGAAAAGCCGGAGCGCCTTTGAAACCTTTCCAGCCGCAATCATATCGAGCAAAATCGGAGCTGCGCCCATGCCGACGCCTTCGGCCGACACAGCCGGCTCATGCAGAATCGCACGGGCGACGAGATGGGGTTCGGTGCGAAAAAGCTCCAGCGCCACCAACGTACCGGCGCTGTGCGCAAGCACATTTGTCGGAGCGCCAACGTGTTCGATCACGGCCTGCAGGTCGGCGGCCTGAGCGGCAAGATCATAGCTGCCGTCTGCCGCTTCGCTGCTGCCGCCACAGCCGCGGCGGTCGTAGGCAATTACGCGGTAGTTGCGACTGAGCTCACAAGCGATACCGTCAAAAAATGTGCCGTCGACACAAGCGCCGTGCACGCACACCAAGGCAGGAGTATCAGGCGACACATCCGGGCCGGCATATTCGCGACAGGCAATCGTGGTGCCCGCATTCTCGACCGTAAAATCCATGTTGTGCCCCCATCATCAACGCCCATCCAGTTGCGCGTCAGTACGGCTGGATAGACCCGCATTGCTTTACGCCTTGTTAACAGATTAACTTTACCCGACCCGAGGCTTTTCATGACACGGCATAATGAGCGACGTGAAAAAACGAAACTTGTAAAGCAAGAGCCCGCACCCTGCTTTGGAGCCGATGCTATGCTTAGGCACAATTGTCTTGAGGAGCATATGCCTATGTCTACGTTTTTGAATGCCAGCCCCATCTTTGGGCCCGTTCGCAGCCGTCGCCTTGGTCTCTCGCTCGGCGTCAACATGATGCCGGCCAGCGGCAAAATCTGCACGTTCGACTGCATTTACTGCGAAAACGGCCTCAACGCCGAGCGCCCCTGCCATGAGCCGCACAACACAGCTGCCGTGGTACTCGACGCGCTCGAGGCAAAGCTGCGCGAGATGGCAGCCGAGGGCGAGCTCCCCGATGTGATCACCTTCGCAGGAAACGGCGAGCCCACCGCCGCACCGGAGTTTCCCCAGGCGATTGCCGGCGCCGTCGCGCTGCGCGATCAGCTGGCCCCAAACTCCAAAATCGCCGTGCTCTCCAACGGTACGCGCGCCGACCGCCCCGAGGTGCACGACGCGCTCATGATGGTCGATGACAACATTCTTAAGCTCGATACCGTCGACCCGGCATTCATCCAGCTGCTCGACCAGCCCGTTGGCCTCTACGACGTCGAGCACCAGATCGAGACGTTCGCAAGCTTTGACGGTCACGTTATTATCCAGACGATCTTTTTGACCGGTGAGTATCAGGGCAAGCCCATCGACAACACCGGCGAGGAGTACGTCGCCCCCTGGCTCGCGGTGCTCGAGCGCATTCGTCCGCAGGAGGCGACCATCTACACGGTGGCGCGCGAGACACCGGTCGCAGGCCTTGCCAAAGCAGCACCCGAGGCCCTCGACGCCATTGCCGCGCGCGTGCGCGCCCTCGGCATTCCCTGCCAGGTGAGCTACTAGCAAAACCACGCAGCAGCTAGTGTCCGCCATCCCACTCCATCAGTTGCGGTGATATAGTTCCTATTTATGCTGTTAAACCGCTTAAATCGGAACTATATCACCGCAACTTTTATGGACGCGTGAGTGGGCTATACTAGCTGCGGATGAAAGGAAGTTAGCCATGTATGACAAAGGACCCGTACCCGGCCGCAACGACGCCTGCTGGTGCGGCAGCGGCAAAAAATATAAGAAATGTCACAGCGCCTTCGACGAGCGCCTCGAGCGCCTGTGGGAGGAGGGCTGGGAGGTTCTGCCCCGTACGCTCTACAAGACGCCCGCCGATATCGAGGGCATCAAGCGCTCCGCCGCCATCAACGTGGGCGTGCTCGACTACGTAGGCGAGCACATCGCCGCGGGCATGACCACCAACCAGATTGACCAGATGATCTACGACTACACCGTCGAGCACGGTGGCACGCCGGCCGACCTCAACTACGAGGGCTATCCCAAGAGCGTGTGCACCTCGATCAACGACGTCGTCTGCCACGGCATCCCCTGTGATACAGACGTGCTGCACGAGGGCGATATTATCAACGTGGACTGCTCCACGATCCTGGACGGCTACTTTAGTGATTCGAGCCGTATGTTCTGCATCGGCGAGGTCTCGGCCGAGCGTCAGCGCCTGGTCGACGTCACTCGCGCCAGCGTGGAGGCGGGTCTGGCCGCCGTCAAGCCGTGGCTACCGCTGTCCGTGATGGCCGAGGCCGTGCAAAAGACGGTCGAGGACGCCGGTTTTAGCGTGGTGCGCGAGTACGGCGGACACGGCATCGGCAAGGAGTTCCACGAGGACCCGTTTGTGGGCTTTACCACCGAGGCGCCCGATGTGGACACCATCATGGCTCCGGGCATGGTCTTTACCATCGAGCCCATGGTCAACGCCGGAGCGCCCGACATCAAGATTAGCAAGGGTGACGGTTGGTGCGTGCGCACCAAGGACGGCAGCGATTCGGCCCAGTGCGAGGTGCAGCTCGTGGTGACCGAGGACGGCTACGAGCTGCTGAGCTGGTAGCCGTGGATGCGCCGGATGCTGACGGGCACGCTCGTCTTGCATCCGGCGTTTTTATTTGAACGTTTTGCCTGATAAAACCTGCCAAAATTAACCTGTCCCTTTTTGGCAGGTCGAGCGGAGAGGACTGCTTGTGAACATTCTGGTTTTGTTGCCCGTCAACGACCGTCATCGCGCAATTCTTGAGTCGAGCGCTCCGGGCGAGGACTTTATCTACACGAGCGCCGACGCCGCCACGCGCGAGCAGGTCGCCGATGCCGACGTGATCCTGGGCAACATCGACCCTGCCCTGCTTACCGCGTGCAAGCACCTCCAGCTGTTGCAATTGCAGACCGCCGGCTATGACGACTACCTTGCCGCCGGCACCGTGCCGACCGACGCCAAACTGTCTTGCTCGGTGGGCGCCTACGGTCAGGCCGTAAGCGAGCACATGTTTGCCATGGTTCTTTCTATGATGAAGCGCCTGCCCGGCTATCACGACTTGCAGCGCGAGCATCGCTGGGAGGATTTGGGGCCGGTTACCTCGCTCAAAAATGCCAACGTGCTGGTGCTGGGCGCGGGCGACATTGGCGGCCACTTTGCCACGCTCTGCCGCAACATGGGCGCGCACGTCCGCGGCATCAAGCGCCATCCGCTCGTCTACCCCATTGTATTTGAGGACATGGACGGCATGGATGCCCTGTCTGAGCGCCTGGCCGAGGCTGACATCGTTGCATCCTTTATGCCGAGCACACCCGAGACCCGCGGCCTGGCGAACGCCGAGTTCTTCGCCGCGATGAAGCCGGGCGCCTTCTTTGCCAACGGCGGCCGCGGCGACCTTGTGGTCGCCGACGACTTGGTTGCCGCTCTGGAATCGGAACATCTCGCCGGCGCCGCGGTCGACGTCACCGACCCCGAGCCGCTGCCTGAGACAAGCCCCCTGTGGGATGCGCCCAACATGCTCATCACGCCGCACGTCTCCGGTTGGTTCCACCTGGCAGCCACACTCAACAACGTGGTCGACATTGCCGCGGAGAATCTGCGTCACCTGCAGGCCGGCGAGACGCTGCGCTGTTGGATCGAGCACTGATTGTTCCGGCGTTTTACCAAACGCCGGAACCCCTCGACGCTGCGAGCTCTCGCTGACTTTTGTTCGGCCAGTGAGGTTTAGAGCTATTTAAGCGTTGTTAGATAGTTTCTTGCGTTTTCGACGTTCATTGCTGCGACGGGTGCGTGTGAACAGAGTTTGACATCGTTGGTGACCAGTAGATCTGCTTGAGCGCGTATCGCTGCCGCAATGATTAAATCGTCTTCGTAATCGCTATGGAGCTCACGCTGCCTGCTCGCCATCCATATGTCGCTCAGGTCACAGGGCACTGGCGTGGCAAGCTGCGACAACACGCTAAGACAATCCCATGCAAGCGATGTCGCTGCCGCAGCGGCATCTTGGGAAAGCGAACCATGCTCGCGCCGATACCATGCCTTATGTTCGCTTGAAATCAAATAAAACAGGTCTTTGGACGATGTCGCCGCATACAGCAAATCCACCTGTGCCGTGCATGCATCGCGTAAAAACTCAATCGCCACCGAACGACCACGTCGTGAGGGAATGAAGTAATCGAGCCACACGTTGGTGTCAACCAAGATGCGCTTTGGAGTCTCACTCATAGAGCCAGCTCATCTCCTCGCCATAGCGATCCGCATAGGCATTCCGTTTGAGCTCTTCGTCGTCCGATGGCTGAGCCTTGACCATATCGATTCCCGACTCACAGCAAGCGGCAGCGAACAGCTTCGACCCCTGATCCATAAGCTCGAGCTTACGTTTGGCGGCCTTTTCGCGCTCGCGCTGTTCCGCCCGGGCACGACTGGGCAGCAGGATATCCTCGAGCGCACCGGGGCGATCGGCCAGCGACGCTGCAAGCTGCCAGAGCGCTCGCACCGCTTGGCTCGGCGTCATACCGGCCTTGGAGAAAGCGGCGTCCCCACTCCTTTTAAGATCGGCATCGAGACGTACGTTGATCTGAGCGGCTGTTGTGGTCATGACCCCTCCTTAATACTTCAAAATATTATAAAGCTCTATGGTAGATACGTAAAGCATGTATAGCATTTACAAGCATTAGCCGTACTCTGTACACAAAAAGCCGCCGAGGCACATTGCACCTCGGCGGCCACGTATCGCAGATCTAGTTCGGTTTCACCCTTTGCATTCGCCCAGATAAAACCTGCCAAAATTAACATCCCTTTTTGGCAGGTTTTAGAGTTCCACGCTTTCGGCGCCGTTGATGGTTAGGTTTCGCTCGTAGAAGGCGGTGAGGGCGCGGATGGCGTACATCACGTCGCGTACGCCGCCGGTCTCGTAGCTTGAGTGCATGGCCAGCTGCGGCAGGCCCACGTCCACGGCGTGCATGCTCGCCTGCATATTGGACAGATTGCCAAGCGTGGAGCCGCCGGCCATATCGCTCTTGTTGGCGAAGGCCTGCGTGGGTACGTCGGCGTCATCACAGATGGCCTGGAACACCGCGCGGCTAAAGGCATCGGTGCAGTAGTGCTGGTTGGCGGCTTCCTTGATGACGATGCCGCCGTTGAGCACAACCTGATTGCGAGCATCGCACTTCTCGGCGTGGTTGGGGTGCACGGCATGCGCGTTGTCGCAGCTCACGAGCATCGAAGCGGCAAGCGCACGGTGGTACGACTCATCGTCAAAGCCCAGCGATCCGTTGATGCGGCGCAGCACGTCGGCCAAGAACGTCGACATGGCGCCCTGCTTGGTCTCGGAACCAACCTCCTCGTTATCAAAGCAGCAAAAGACCGAGACGTCGTGCGCGTTCTCGGCACCCAAAAATGCCTGCAGCGAGGTGTAGGCGCAGGCCAGGTCGTCGAGCTTGGGTGTCGAGATAAACTCGTCGGCCCAGCCCCAAATGCGCGCATCCTGACGATTGACTAGGAACAGATCGCGGCCCAGGATCTGCTTGGGCTCAACATCCAGTTCGTCAGCAATCAGGGCGTCAAAATCTCCCTGCTTAAGGTCACCGGCGCTGATGAGCGGGCACAGGTCAACGGCTCGGTTGGGAGCAAAGCCCTCGTTAACGCCGCGGTTCATGTGGATAGCAAGGCTCGGGATAATAGCGACCTCGCGTTCGGTGGCAAGCAGGCGGCTCTCGATACGGTCGCCCTCGCGTACCAGCACGCGACCCGCGAGCGCCAGCGGACGGTCGAACCAGGTGTAGTCGATCATGCCGCCGTAGGCCTCGGTGTTCAGGCGCAACGTCTCGCCTGCGCCATCGAGCTCGGGCACGGCCTTGACCTTAAACGTCGGCGAATCGCTGTGCGACGCCGTGAGCTGAAAATGATAGTCACCGGCGACGCCGTCCTCGCCCCACGTCGCGGCCAGGTCCTCGCCCACCTTAAAGGCAACAACGCTCGAGGTGTTGCGCTGCGTGTAATAACGCCCGCCCGGTTCGATGTCCCACGCCGCATTCTCGGGCAGGTAGGTAAAGCCCGCCTCGTCGAGCTCGGCCATAATGGTCGCCGCCGTATGGAACATACTGGGGCATGCCTCGATAAAGTCGATAAGGTCGTTGGCGGCCTCGATATCATCGGCCGTCACATGCGCGCGCTCGGGCGTTTCCTGATCCGTCATGCTCTCCCCTTTCGCTGGGTTGATGGTCCCTTCCAGCATACCCCGCCGCGCCAGCGCCGCACTCTTCATTCCGTGCTTAATTCCGCGCCACTCACCAAGTTGAGCCATCATGCCCGCGCTCCTTTTGCGACAATTGCGCTAACAGGACGAGAGGAGCCGTCATGAAGCCACGTAACATTGCCATCGCCTGCGGTGTCGCGGGAGTCGCCGTCGGCCTTGCCGCTGCCACCGGTATCGTTTATCACAAGCAAATCAAGTCCGCCGCGTCGCTCAAACGCTTGACCGGCTACGCGGATGGCTATGACCTGTACGCAATCGACATCGCCTACGACTACGATCTTGATCGCATCATCGCTGCTGGCGTGCGCGACGACCAGGCCTACATCGATGCCGTGGTGGCGCAGGTGCTGCCCGGTGTGCCGACACATGTCCAGGCACCCCAGTTTGCCTGCAGCGCTTTTGTCGCCGTAGATGCCGAAGGCCGCGTGCGCACCGGTCGCAATTACGACTTTAAGGACGACACCTCGGCGCTGCTGGTGCGCAATCACCCACGCGACGGCTATGCCTCCATCGGGTTTGCCGCCCTTAACAACCTGGGCGATAACACTCCGCTTGACTCCGTCGCCGGACGCGTCGCCGCACTCATGGGCCCGTTTGCCCAGCTCGACGGTGTTAACGAATGCGGCGTGTCCATTGCCGTACTCACCCTGGATTCCCAGCCCTGTGACCAGGACACGCAACGCCCCGTCATCAATACCTCGCTCGCCATCCGCCTGGTGCTCGACCGTGCCGCCACCACGCAAGAAGCTGTCGACCTGCTTTCCGCCTACGACATGCACGCCATGGCAGGACGCGATTACCACTTCTTTATCAACGACGCCGCCGGTGACGCGCGCGTAGTAGAGTGGGATCCGCGCGATCCGGACCGTGCTTTCAAAGCGACTCCTGTACGCCAGGTTACGAACTTCTACGCCTGCTATGGCGACGAAGTGCTGCCCAACCAAAAGAATGGCGAGCTGGGCCATGGTAAAGAGCGCGCCGTCGCAATCGCCGATGTCCTTGACGCCCATGTCGGTGCCCAGGACGAAACGATTGTCTGGAAAGCCCTGCGTGCCGCAGCGCAAGAACCCAATCCGGAAGACATCACCAGCAATACGCAATGGTCGGTCGTCTTTGACAATACCGAACCCGCCGCCGCCATTACGCTGCGCCGCCACTGGGGCGACGTCGACGCCTTCGCACTGTAAGGACCCAGGCTCGTCGACCTTACGCTCGCCTGACGTTGCTTACATTTCCATACGCTTGAGCTAACATGTTTACCCCCGTATCAACAGTGTGCGGGGGGTAAACTTATGCGCATGTTATAACTTGCCCGGAAGGATTCATCATGCTCAGGATCGGTCTTCTTACCAGTGGCGGCGACTGCCAAGCGCTCAACGCCACCATGCGCGGCATTGTCAAAACGCTTATGACCAATAGCGAAGAGCCTATCGAGATCTATGGTTTTGAGGACGGCTACCAGGGCCTTATCTACAGCAGGTTCCGTGTCATGACACCCGCCGATTTTAGCGGCATCCTCACCCGCGGCGGCACTATTCTGGGCACGAGCCGCACGCCGTTTAAGCGCCTGAACATTCCCGAGGCCGACGGCGTCGAGAAGGTGCCCGCGATGGTCCACACCTATCACAAGTTGCAGCTCGACTGCCTGTTTATGCTGGGCGGCAACGGCTCCACCAAGACCGCCAACCGGCTGCGCGAAGAGGGCCTCAACGTTATCGCCCTGCCCAAGACCATCGATAACGACACCTGGGGCACCGAGCTGACGTTTGGCTTTACGAGCGCCATCGACGTCGCCACCAAGTGCATCGACGACATCCACACCACTGCCTCGAGTCACGGCCGCGTGTTTGTCATCGAGATCATGGGCCACAAGGTCGGCTGGATTCCGCTGTATGCCGGCGTCGCGGGCGGCGCGGACGTCATCCTGATTCCCGAGATCCCCTACGACATGGACCAGGTCATCAAGACCATCGAGCATCGCATGGAGACCGGCAGCCGCTTTACCATCGTGGCCGTCGCCGAGGGCGCTATCTCCAAGGAGGACGCGGCGCTGTCCAAGAAGGAGTACAAGAAGAAACTCGCCGAGCGCACGAGCCCGTCAATCGTGTACGACATCGCCAAGGAGATCGAGGCCAAGACCGGTCGCGAGACCCGCGTCGCCATCCCCGGTCACACGCAGCGCGGCGGTCAGCCCGACGCCCAGGACCGCATCTTTGCGACCCAGTGCGGCGTCGAGGCGGCTCTCGGCTGCCTACGCGGCGAGTTTGGCTACATGATTGCCCTGCGCGACGGCAAGATGTGCCACATGCCGCTCGAGGATGTCGCCGGCAAGCTCAAGTTTGTCGACCCCCAGAGCGACCTGGTACGCGAGGCCAAGGCGCTGGGCATCAGCTTCGGCGACGAATAGTCTCGGCTGGAACCGCCCCATCGGAGGCCCCAGGGCTTACCTCCCAAATCGTCCTCGGACATGTCAGGACCCCGCCGTGCGCTTCGCGCGGCGGGGTCCTTCCGTCCTGCGGATAGATTTGGGAAGTAAGCTCTGGGGTCTCCTGCGGTAACTGGGAAGGCCGAGGCTATTCGTCTTCTTGCTGCGGGTGCCTGGTCTGAAATTCAGTTGCGGTGAAATAGTTCCTGCTTTGTCCACAAATGGCTGAATCCAAAAACTATTCCACCGCAACTTACTGAGTGGGGACTCTTGGCTGCTACTTGCACTGACATTTGTCCCAAAATGGCTGGTCGTTAGGGGTTGCTACCGGTAGTTGCGGTAGGGTTGGGGCAGATTCTAACTAGAAATGGTGGTCGCTACCGGTTGTTCTCGGCATACTCGGCTCATTCGATTCGACCATCAAACGAAAGGAACCACCATGGATCTTGCGATGGCACAGCGCCTCGTCGATCGCCGCAAGGCTGCCGGGCTTTCTCAGGAGGCGCTTGCCGCCCAGCTGGGTGTGAGTCGTCAGGCTGTCAGTAAATGGGAGCGCAGCGAGTCCTCACCCGATACCGATAACCTCATTGCGCTCGCCGCGCTGTATGGCGTGTCGCTGGATGAGCTGTTGTATGGGGAGGCAGTTGGAGACGGCAACGGCAACACCGAGGCTTCGGATAAGACCGAAGAGGCCAAGAACTCCACTGACAAAGTCTGTCATGGCGACAAGCCGCTCGTCGACGTTTCCCTTGCGCACGGTATCCACGTTATCGATCCCGATAAGGGCGAAGAGGTTCATGTTGGCTGGAATGGCATCCATGTGACCAACGACCGCAAGGGTGAAGAGGTCCATGTGGGGCCGGGTGGCGTGCATGTCGATACGCTTGAGGACGACGGGCATAGCGTGCACACCAATGCCGACGGCACCGTTACCATCCCCGAAGTGCTGCAGCCGTATATGGGCGGCCTGAAGGTCATGGTTCCCACCCATAAGAAGGGCTGAAGAATTGACCGGTTTTTCCACAAGGCTCGGATAAATGGTTGAAAAATCCCGCTTTCTATTCCTGTCTCTTATACACATCTGACGCTGCCGACGAAGC
>URBA01000022.1 GCA_900545905.1 uncultured Collinsella sp. | reverse complement strand
CTCGTGGGCTCGGAGATGTGTATAAGAGACAGCATCATGTTCGTCCCTCGCTATGCTATTGGCCGCATCGCACTTAGCCGAGCGCGCGCCCGGTCTTCTCCTGCCAAAATTCGTTAATCGTGGGGGCACCGCCGCCTTGGGTAAACGTACCGGTTTTGATGGCCTCCTCGGTAATGAGGTCCAGGCGGTAGTCGCCGTTTTCCATTTGGCTCACCATGGCAACGTGACGCGCCATGTTGGAACCGTAGACGCACGCAATCCACGAGCCCGAGGTAATCTGCGCGCGGTCCTCAACCGGAACGGAAAAGCCCGCGATAACATCCTCGCAGCTCGAATAGCCCGCAAGCTGCAGCGTAAACATCACGGTACTCCCGGTGCCGCCCTTGTCGAGCTTTCCGATTTCATCCTCGCCGAGCCATTCGGTTGCGCCATCCTTGCTGATATTGCAGACGCTGAGCACGCGACCTGCCTCGTTCTCGTACATCTCGAGCGCATCTTGCCAGGTATAACCCTGTTGCGACGCAAACTCCTGCAACTGCCAGCCCTTAAGCTCGAGCAACGCTGCAATGCTGATGTTGCGGTGCGCATCCCAGCAGTCATCCGACCACGTATCGAACGCGTCCGCCGAGCCGCTGTCTGTGTCCGCACCGCCGCCCGCATCACCGGAATCACCCGATGACGAGCCCGCATCCATCTTGTCCTTTACCGGGCGATCGTCGTTAAAACCCGTCGTGTCCTGCGCCTGCTGTCCGCCGCATCCCGCAAGCGTCAGCAACGCCGTTCCCGCCGCCGCGACAAACGCCGTGCGCGAAATAACCGTCTCCCTCATCGTTGTTCCTTTCCCGTTTCTTATCACAGCGCCGAGCAATGCCTCGACACCGATCCTCCCGTAGCCCACTCACGCTATTGACGGGGCAGCTCCGTCCAGCCAAAACCGGGCTCAAAGCCATCGCGCGTGCCGATCACGTCGCCCGAGCCGTTCACCCAAGCTTGATCCGCCATCACCGAAACCTCGACATCGGTACCGTCGGGCCTGGTGTAATGGTTGACCCCGCGGATGGCATCGGAATACGACGCCGCGCCCGTTCCCACACCTGCGCTGGAGAAATTGGCCGCGCTGGCGGCCATATTCGCGGCGTGTTGACGATCGCTGCGCTCAAACCAAGCCTGCTGGTAGCTGTCGAACGCCGCCTGCTGCGAGGCATGCATCTGCTGCCAGGCCGCGAACTGCTGTTGCTGCTGGGCGATGTTCATCTGCGTGCGCTGACGCTGCTCGAGCACCATCTGCTGCTTTTGAGCGCACGCTTCGCGCGCAATCGACGGGTTGAGCCGCAGGGTCGATGCCATTGAGGCAAGCGCCGTGGAGGCTGCCTCGTCCAGACGGCCTTCTGGCGCAACCAGGCAGAAGCTGTCCCTGATACGCCACTGCAACAGGTCTGCCGCGCCCAGCTTGAACGGCGCCCCGTCTGGGCAATCGCCCTGATCCGGAGCCTGATCTTTCGCGGCGCGCTGACCCGCCGCCGCGGCCGCCTGGCGCTCGCGCAGGCGCTTACCCAGAACGCCACCGATCAGTCCGCTCGAAAGGCCCGCGCCCAGCAGCGCCTCGGCCCCGGCGGCAACGCCTTTACCCACAGAACCCGCGACTCCACCGATCGAGACTACATAGCCCTCGACCTTTGCCGCCACTGCAAGCTCGGTAGGCGCCGGGACGCCCGCGAGCCGATATCGACGCATGCGGCACTCATAGACCACATCGCTCGGTTCCATCGAAAAGCCCTGAATCGCAAAGTCGTTTGCAGCCTCGCGCTTTACGCGAGCACGCTCATGTTCAATATCGCCTGCCGCGCTCGACGGATAGGGTTGCTCGGCCACAACCTCCGCCCGTGCGCCCAATTGCGCCGCGCAGGCTTGAGCTAACTCGTCGCACGCCGCCTCCACGTGCACAAACGCCTTGCGCTCGGTTTGCGTGGGGATACGCTTGGCAACGGCGCCCGCGTCCACGTAGCAGAGCTCGGAGCGATACATGATGCGTTCGCCCGCCGGGCCTGCCGCCGTCACGCCAACTGAAATCGGGCAGTCGAAACTACTGCTGCGCTCAAGATGCGCCTCTTCGATACGCCAACCCCGCGGCAGCGCCACTTGCGCGAGCGCTTGGCCGCCAGAGGCATCGCATGCGGTGTGGAGCTCAAGGTCGCCGACGCGGGGAGCATCCGCTGCGGCCACGTCGCGGACCGGCGACGCGGCGTCGGCATCCTGCATCGGCACATCGACCGGCGCGTCCGCACTCGGCTCATAACCGTCGCCCGCGCCATCATCGACAGCCGCCCCATTTGCGGGTTCCGCGACACCCGGGTCCTCCTCAACGCTCTCAAGCCGAACACCGCAGCCCGGGCAAAATCGCACCGGCACGCCGGCGACCCGCGGCAGTTGCACCCCGCACGCCGGGCAGAATCTCAAATCACTCATCCCGTGCACCCCTCATTTCATTGGCTGTTCTTGATGGCGGCAAGCTGTCGCCACAGTTCATCGGCACCGTCAAGGCGATATGCCGTCTTGTCGAGCACGATATTCCCGCCCTCGAACTCCACCGATTGCTCCGAGCCGTCTTCATAGACAAAGACGAGCGTGCGACCGGCGTCGCTCATCCGCTCATCTACCGCATCCCCCACGGTGCAATCGTCGAGCGCGGCGAAGGTCGATGCGACCAGCTCGGCATCGCCGGTCTCATAGACCGTCCGCGCCTCGCCGTCCTCGATAAGCTTGACTGCCACCGGATCGGCAGCACAATCGTTCAGCAACGCTTGCGCGGCGTTCTTTCCCTGGTCGGCACGGGCACCAAAGCCGTATGCCCGCACAAGCGTCACCGCCGCAGCAAGGACCACCACGGCGATAAGCGCGCCCGCAATTTTATTAGACGAGCAACCACGAGACGCCATAGGCCCACCCCTTCCGTTCTGCTCCGCTCAACATCACATTCATATGCCTTTGAGCGCCAAAACGGCAGGTGACAAATGTCTCATATTCATATTTTTGCAGGTAAAACCACCACAAAGGTGCCTGTCCCCTTCGTGGTGGTTTTGGCTAGTCTTGGGGTGTCCAGGACCAGAAGAAATTGATGAGGGCCACGCGCGAGGCGGCACCGGTCTTTTTGTTGATCGAGGCGATATGGCGGTAGAGCGTAGAACGCGAAAGGAAGAGCGCTGCCGCCACGTCCTGCACGCTGTCGTCCGAAACGACCAGTGCCTCCAGAACATCGCGCTCGCGCTTGGTGAGCCCAAAGGCGGCAACGAAGCCATCGAGCCGATCGTCAAACGAAAGCTCCGGCGCCTCCAGGGGCACCGTGTCGGCCTGGCCGGGCTCACAGCTCACGCCAAGATCGTCGGTGGCAAGCGCCAGCCTGCCGCGCGTCGCCTCGCCCTCACCGTCTTGTCCAAACTGTCCCAACAGCGAAATCGCGATGCCGACAAACAGCACGAGCACGACGCTCACTGCCGCCAGCACGTTTTGACTCGAGATAATCGCCACTGCCGGAGCCGTCACGAGCATCGAGCAAACGTTGTTGATAACACGGCCCATGCACGGCCACAGATACGCCCAGCGGGCATACATCGAAATCGCGGCGAACTTCGCGGTGAAGAACACCACGAAAAAGCCCGTGCCAAGGTAAAAGATAATCGTGGCGGCAAGCGTGTTGCCACCGTTGCCATCGGTGATAAGTACAAAGAACGAGAGCGTGGACAGCATGGCGGCGCACGTCATGATGATATTCATATACGAACGCCCACGCAGGTCATACAGGACGCCGGCGGCAAGAGCGCTCACAACCAGCAGCAAGCGCGGCCAGTCGCCCAGATCGATAGCGCCAGCGGCATGCGAGGTCGTAAGGCCGGCATTGAGGGCCGCGAACACGCCGGTGAGGCAAGCGGTCGCCACCGTCAGACGCACCACGGCACCCTGAAAGGCCGCCTTTGCCTCGGGGTCATCGTGCCACCTGGCGCCACGCTCCGACGCATCGACCGATAGCTCGGCAATCTCGACCTCGAACTCGGGCGCAGGCTCATCACGCAATTTAGCGCGGCGGACACCGTGAAGCAGCCCCACCAGCGCAATCGCACAGGCAATGAGAACAGACTGCTGGGGAATGCCCGCAGGCATCACCATATGGTTGAGCACCTGCACCAAAATGCCCACAGCATAGGAAACCGCCACGGTGCGCGCCAGGCAGGGCGTCTGCGCAAAACGCCGCGCAAGATTGGCATGGGCGGTCGATCCGCAATAGCCCAGGGCGCAGCACGCCACCAGGCCGCCGGCAATTACTACCTCAAACCGCATTGCCATAATCATCAGCAGCAACGCCGATACCAACAGCACGCCCGTAATATCGCTCGTCGCATCGATCGTCTGGGGACGGCGATAGTACAGAAATGGGCGCACGAAAAAGCCAATCACGCTCGCGCCGACAACGATGCTCTCGTAGATGACGACCTCACTCGATGGCACGAACTCGGCCATGCGCGCATCAAAGAAATACTCGCACGCCAAAAACGTGAAGAAGAACAGCGCTAGGCACAGAATCTCCCGCATGCCCCGGCGCAAATATGCGGTTGTGTCTCCCAAGTCCCTCATGGTAACCCCCACCCGCTTAGATGTCCGGAAAACCATTTTAATGGAGAATGGGTCTTAGTATCCACGCAATGCCCGAACTGTTACGCATCCGGCGCAAATGCCCCAACAGCAGTTGCGGTGAAATAGTTCCTGTTTGACCGGCCCGGGCTGTCATTTAGGAACTATTCCACCGCAACATATAAAGGGGACTGGGTTGTTGATATCGGAAAAGGGAGGGAGGTGCCCGGGCCGAGGGAGCAACTCGGGATCGAAGCTCGAGCGTTAGTGCTCGGGCGTCAGGATCACCAGGGCGTCGTGCTCAAAGGAATGCTGAGCCACGCGCACGGTGCCGTCACCGTTGTCACGGACGGGCAGCTTTGCGATGCGCTTGTCCTCCATGTCGAGGACCGTCGCCGTCCAGCCACGCGCGCCGTCGAGCTTAAACTTGAGCGCCGTGGTGCGCGGCAGGTACGTGACGACGCGATCGCCAACGCGCGCCACACGGATGGCCTCGCGCGCGTCGTCGAGGAGCTCCTGCGCCGGAACCACGGCAAGTGCATCGTCGGCAGCCGTAGCGCCCAGGGCGGCAAGCACGTGCTCGATCGCGCCAAAGTCCCACACACCCGCAAACTGCAGGCACTCTTGCCAGCGGAACGGCATGTCAAAGCCCTCGCCCAGCACCGAACCTTGGCTGCGCGATGTCTGCCAGTTCCAAACGCCGTGGGCGCCGTAGGTCACGCCGGCACTGGCGCCGGCAAGAATCGACGACCATACGCTCGCGCGGCAATCCTGCGCGGTGAAGCGCCAGTACACGTTGCGCGACGCACCCATCTGCTCGTAGCAGGGCTCGGAGTTGACCATCGGCTTTTTGGGATAGCTGGCGATAAAGTCCTGCGGCAGGTGCCAGGCCTCGGGCTGGCCTTCGTAGTTGTGGCCGGGCTGGAACATATAGAAGTCCAGGCGGTCCAAATACTGCGCGGGAATCGTGCGGTTACCGCGATTGATGTGCATGGTACGCAGGGTCTCGGGCGCGCGCTTCGCAACCTCGTCGAGCGCATCCTCGTAATAGGCAATCGCCTCGTCACCGGCAAAGTCCGTGTCGCCCGTCACCACATAGACGGGATCGAACTCGCCCAGGTTCTCGACGACGCGGGCAACGTGGGCACGGACCTCCTCGCGCGGCATAACCTCGGCACCGCAACGCTCGGCGATCTTAGCGCCCCAGGTACCGGGCACGTAGTTGCACCACATGAGCACGAGCGCCGGACGAATGCCGTGCTCGACGGCAGCGCGGCACATGGCGGCGGCGCGATCCCAATACGCCTGGTTGGGTTGAGACCAATCAAAGCGCACGCCATCCTCGCTGGCATAGGGCCAAATGCCCAAATCGGGGCAGCAGCGATCCCACTGCGGCAGCGTGTTAATCTGCAGCACGTTCATGCCCTGCTCGGCGCGGCGGGTCAGATAGTAGTCCCAGTCGGCCTCGGGGATGCTGGTAAACGCACTCCAGCACGTATCGGCAAACCAAAAGAACGGCTTGCCCTCGCACAAAAAACCGTCCTGACGACCGTTGACGGTCAGTTTTCCCAAACTCATCTGCATGTCCTTTCGCTCGATAAAGGAATTGCGAACCGCCGGGGGCTTTCGCGATAACCCCGCGCGAAAGCCCCCGCCGCTTGGCAAACCCTCGCGGGCGAATCTCACCCGCCTCCATCAGTCTACCTTGCAAGAAGGGCCCCGCCGGGCTTACGCCTGACGGGGCCCTGTCGTGTAGGTGAGGTCTTATGCGACCGAATGGCTTGGCCTTAGGCCTCCATCTCGGCGAGCTCCTCCTTGGAGAAGCCGGAGACAAAGACGACGGCAGCGGCGATGACAAAGGAGATTGCCATACCGACGATAGCCCAGACGGTGTTCATCTGGCCACCCTGCAGGTAGTTGGTGAAGACCAGGAAGTTGGAGGCACCGCCTGCGAGGTAGTAGGTAACCCCCATGAGGCCGGAGAACACAGCGCCGATAGCACCGCCGATGAACATGCCAAACATGGTGCGACGGAAGCGCATGAGGATGCCGAAGAGCGCGGGCTCGGTGACGCCGCCGGCGATGGCGGAGATGACGTAACCGATGGCGAGAGACTTCTCGTCGGGGTTCTTCATCTTGAGGAAGGCACCGAAGGCGCAGCCCCAGACAGCGGCCATAGCGCAGTTGGTGGAAACGAAGACGAAGGGATCGTAACCGGCAGCGATGATCTGAACCTGGGCGAGCAGGATGACGGGCATGTGCATGCCGCAGACCACGAAGAGCTGCCAGAAGGCGCCGAGGACGGCCATGACGATCAGAATACCGATGCCGCCAAGATCAGCAAGGCCGAAGAGCGCGTTAGCGATCAGCGTACCGATCTCGTTGCCGATGGGGGCGAGGACGATGAAGGCGATGGGGATGGTAACGATCATGGTGCAAAACGGCGTGAAGACCGTGGAGAGCACGTCGGGCATGACCTTCTTAAAGAACTTCTCGACGAAGTAGAGGACAGGCACCGAAAGGATGATCGGCAGGACGGACTGCTGATAGTTGGCAGCAGCGATCTGGATGCCGTAGACGGAGATGATGCCGCCACCCTCCTGCGTGGCAGCCGTCACAACGGACGGAGCCATGAGGGCGCCACCGAGCAGCATGCCGAGCACGGGGCTGGCGCCGAGCTTCTTAGCCGCGGCATAACCCAGGTAGATGGGGATAAAGGTGAACGTGGCCTCGTACAGCGTGGTGTAGAGGAACGTATAGGTCGGGTCGTCGGCCGAGAGCACACCGAGCATGGTGGGGCCGAGGACGGCCGCGATGGTACGGAACAGACCGCCGGCCATGAGCAGCGGGATGAGCTGGGTCATGGAGCCGGACAGATAGTCGAGGATGATGTTCGGCAGGTTCTTGAGCTCGAACTTCTCCTTGGGAGCATCGAGGTTCTCGTTGACGGCCTCACCCTGCTTGACGCCGGAGATGGCGACGAACTCGGCGAGCACCTTGGGCACGTTCTGGCCGATGATGACCTGGAGCTGGCTGCCGGCGAACTGGCAACCCAGAACACCCTTGACCTTCTTGATCTTCTCCACGTCAACCTTGTTGTTATCCTTGAGCGTCAGACGCAGGCGCGTCATGCAGTTGGTGGCGACGGTGACATTCTCCGCACCGCCCACGAGCTCGAGGACATCGGTGGCAATCTGCTTGTTATCTACTGCCATGGGACCCCTCCCCATATCTTCGTGTGCCAGCCCCCTTGGGCGTAGGCACGCCTTTGGCCCGGCGACTATAACCCCTTACGGTTGTCGGACCCTTGGATACGCTTTTGTAAACAAGGTGTTTACTGAACGTTTACGGGCTTTAGTTTACACGGAGCGCCTCATTTGTGGCAATTTTACCGTGCAGAGTCCGGCGAACGGTAGGAAATCGGGGGTGAACGTATTTGAATGGCGGAAGATGGTCTCTTTGACTGTCTATTGATATATGGCTCTTTACGTGGGCTTTTATTTTGATTAACACCTCTATGACCTGTTAACTCATCAACAGAAGCCCTGCTAGAAGCTAATAAACATATGTTTAGTAGTTCATGGCGTGTTCAATTTTGCCGTTTACCGAGTTCATCTGGTTATTCTTCAATTCTAGATTACACTAAACATGTTTAGATTGTATTGCCGCTTTTGTTTCCCACTAGCGGCGCAAGGGAGGCAGCTCATGGAACTCAAATTGTGTACCTACGCAACCGTCACCACCTTGGGCGACTTTGGCCCCTGGATCAGCAAGGTCGTACTCGACCTGCCCTGCACCGTGCGCGCCAACGACATCGACACGAACACCTTCCATATATATGTAGAGCGTCACGAGCGCTCGGGCGAGGTTCTGATGCGCAAGGAGCGCGGCGCCGACCATGCCGCGCCCTCCGTGGGTTACATCGACATTCTCGCCGCATATCCGTGCGACGAGAACGGACGTAAGCTCGCCGTGGGCACCCATGTGGCACTCGAGGTCGCCGAGCAGCGCCTGACCAAAAAGATCGAAGGCGGCGTCATGGGCTCGCGCATGCTCGATGACCAGCTGCACATCACGCAGCTCGCGGCTCTTCCCGGCAATGACGGCGACGATCCCACCTGCGGCCTGGTCTTCGACACCTGCCGTGGCGATATCTGCCCCGCGCTCAAAGGCTGGAGCAACGCCACGCAAAAGACCGCCGTCGACGGTATCGCGCTCGAATATGGCTTCTTTGAGCCCAGCTTTAAGGCCGAGGACTCGGCATGCTTCAACCCCTTTGCGCCCGAGGCCACGGCCGTGCCCCAAAAGGCACCGCTCGTGGTGTATCTGCACGGCGCCGGCGAGGGCAAGGGCGCCACGCAGGGCGAAGGCGCCACGCGCGCCTATATCGGCAACCGCGTGACGGCCATCAGCCAGGCGCAGATCCAGCGCTACTTTGGCGGCTTTGCCTGGGTGCTCGTGCCGCAGTCGCCCACGTTTTGGATGGACAACGGCGTCGAGCAGCTTGGTCACTCCAACCAGAGCATCTACTCCCCCGTGCTCAAGGCACTTATCGATGAGTTTGTCGCCGAGCATGCCGGCCGCATCGACACCGACCGCATCGTGGTCGCCGGTCTTTCCAACGGCGGCTTTATGACCCTGCGCCTGTGCGCCGACTACCCCGATTTCTTCGCCGCGGGCCTTCCCTGCTGCGCCCCGTGGTACAACGCCACGGACGAGGACGTAGCCGCGCTCGCCAAGACGCCGCTGTGGTTTACGCACTCCAAGGGCGACGAGCTCGTGCACCCGCAACAGACCGTGCTGCCGCTGTTCGCGCGCCTGCGCGATGCCGGCGCCAACGTGCATCTCACCTACTTTAGCCATGTCGAGGACCTGACCGGCGTGTATCGCGAGGCCGACGGCTCGGCCAAGAAGACGTTCAACCACGGCGTGTGGATCCACCAATTCAACGACCTGTGTTATCAAGACTTCGACGGGGGCAACGTACTCATCGACGGCGAGCCGGTGGGCTGCTGGGAGTGGTCGGCCAGGGTTTCGAGGTAACCATCCCATCGGGGGCTCTGACCTTTAGTTTTGTAAACGTCCTCGCGCATGAGCCCCGCTTATCCTGCTCCTTCGGAGCATCGGATAAGCGGGGCTCGCGCTGCGGAATGTTTACAAAACTAAAGGTCAGAGCCCCCTAAGTTAACGTTGTTCGAAACGCTGGTCGGCCGATTCCGGCGGGCCGCCGGGTCGCGGGCGATGGGGGCGTGGGTCCCGTCTTGCCTTGCGCGTAACTGGCTGAATTGATTTTGATTGGAGCTGTTCCTATGTCCCAGAAGTTGACTCGAGTGATTGTTACCACTGATATGGAAGTCGATGATATGAACTCGCTTGTTCATTTGGCTCTGTATCTCAACTTGCTTGATGTTCAGGCTGTGGTGTATACGGCTTCGCAGTATCACTTTCTTGGGGATGGGGTTCATACGCTCGGCGAGGTGAATTCGCATTGGCGGACCAAAGGGCGGCGCTCTTATGAGTGGGCTGTTGTGCCTCATGAGCCCGATCCGCTGGCCGGCGAGCTTCGTGAGTATCGTCCGTTTCCCGAGCATTGGATTGAGAGTCTCTGGAGTAATGAATATGCCCAGGCTTGGCCGCAGTTGCAGGCAAATGCGGACGCCGGCGGTGAACCGCCGTTTCCCACGCCTGCCCAGATGATCGAGCGTACGTTTGTGGGAAATGTTGCCTTTGAGGGTGATGTGACTGAGGAAACTGAGGGGTCTCGCGTAATTGCGCAGGCGATTCTGGATGATGATCCGCGTACGTTATGGTTGCTCAGCTGGGGTGGTATGAATACGATCGTTCGCGCCCTCATGAGTATTGCCGAGCGCTATCGCGCCACGCCCGAGTGGCCCGCCGTGCAGCAGCAGGTCTATCAGAAGGTGCGCGTGATGGGCGTTGCCGATGGCGTGGGACAGGACAACTCGTGGCTCGACCATGGGCGCGAGCTCTTTCCCGAGCTCATCTTTTGGCGTACGCCCTATATGTATGGCAACTATTTCGACGCCAAAACAGCTCAGCCCGATACGCTGCCGCTGTTTAAGGCTCCCTGGCCCGAGCAGAATCTCACGCAGGGCAACGGCCCCCTCATGGCACGCTATATGCTCTATGGCGATGGTAAGGTCTACGAAAACGAGCCCGAGCGCTTTCAGTTTGGCAAGCATGCCCGTCTGGATTGGGGCCTGGAAGGCATGCCCGCGATGCAGTTTGAGCGCGGCGATTTTATGGCCGAAGGCGACAGCATGACCTATATTCCGCTGCTGCCGTTTGGCCTGCGCGGTATCGACGACCGCGGCTTCGATACGCTGCTGGGACGCATGTTTTTTGATGGGCATCCCGATGCGAACGCGCCCGCCGGTTTTGCCTCCATCGGCACGCCCGCAGACGACAATCTCAATCCCTATCTGCGTGCCTATCAGGAAGACTTTGCCGCCCGCGCGCAATGGTGTGCCCATGATCCGGCAGCCTGCTCGCATCCGGCACATGTTGTCGAGACCACGGCCGACCGCAGCGCCACAGCCGGCGAGCGCGTCGACCTTACAGCGACCATCGTCGACCCCGACGGCAAGGGCTTCGATGTACATTGGGATGTCGCCGTGGACCCGTCGAGCTATGCAGGCGCCCAGGATCTGTCACTGTGGCAAGAATGCACGGTAGACACCGCTTTCATCGTGCCCGCCGACGCGCGGCCCGGCGACCGCCTTGTGCTCACCCTTACCGTGCAGACGCGCGCCGAGCGCCCCTGCAGCCGCTACGCCCAGGTCGCCGTAACCGTGGCATAGCAAGGACGGCGCCCACATTCGGCAGCCGCCGCATTCGGCAAAGAGTGTCCCCAGGCGTCAAACGAGCGGGGATTTTTGGACACCCAAATGACGAGAGTGGATAATCTCCCACTTTGAGCCTGCACACAGGCCAAAAACGGGAGATTATCCACTCTCATTCTGCGGGTACTCATTGGGGACGTACTTAAATGAGTAGTTTCACTCATTTAAGTGCGTCCCCAATGAGTAGGAAAAATGGGCCATGTGTCCCAGTTGTGGAGACCTCTTGAGCCGTCTGGGTATCGTGAAAGATCGCGCGCTCCCCCATCATCAAAAGTGACACACGCTACCTGTTGATGGGAGGCAACCATGGGCTTCTTTGACAAGATGTTCGAGAAGAAAGAGTGCGCGATTTGCGGTACCGAGCTGGGACTTCTAGGTAAGACCAAGATCAACGAAGGCTACCTGTGCAAAGAATGCGTCGGCAAGCTCTCTCCCTTCTTTGGCGGTTATCGCTCTAGCACCGCGGACGACATTCGCGAGCAGCTCGCCTATCGCGAGGCTAACGCCGAGCGCCTGGCATCGTTCAACCCCACGCGCACGCTCTCGGCCGGGCGCACCAATATTATGCTCGATGAGGACGCAGGCCTGCTGATCATCACCTCGCAGAGCCGCTGGCGCGACGCCAATCCCGACATCATCGAGTTCTCGCAGGTAC
>URBA01000021.1 GCA_900545905.1 uncultured Collinsella sp. | reverse complement strand
AAGAGACAGCTGTGACCATGCGCCCGCTCGTCGACGTCCTGGGCGAGATCGATCAGGACCTGGTGAAGGGCGCACTTGCCGGCGAGCACTTCCAGGAGTACTTCTTTGCCAACGCTACCGACGAAGCCATCATCGCCAAGGTCAAGGAGCTCTTGGGCCTGTAATAAGGCCCACGGGGCGCACCGACCCCCAACAAGCCGCCAGACAAAAGGCGCCGCGACAATCTATGTGTCGCGGCGCCTTATTTGATTGGCTATCGCTTGAGCCACCGCAAGGCGGCCGCTCCCCTATTTGCCAAGAGCCTACAGCTCGCAGGCGACCTTGTAGCCGTCGCCGATGGCGTCGCGGATGTTGCCGCACTTCTGGGCATCGCCCAGCACGTGGGTGACAACGCCGGCAACGGCAAGGTCATCGGCCAGCTTGGTGTTGGGGCGGTAACCCATGGCAAGCACCAGCGTATCGGCACCGGTGATGGTGTGGACCTCGCCGTCCTTCTCGTAGCTGATGGTGTCCTCGGTGATCTCGGTCACCTTGGCCTCGGTCAGCACGTGGACGCCCTTGGAGAGCATGCGCGTGATGAGCACCGCGCGACCGGCACCGCCCTCGTTGGCGGCGAGCGTCTTGGTCATCTCGATGACGGTGACATCGCGGTTGGCCGGCGACAGGTCGTTGACCAGCGGAGCCAGATAATCGGCCGTCTCGCAGCCAACGGTGCCGCCGCCCACGATGACGATCTTCTTACCCGGGAAAGCCTTGCCGCCCAGCAGGTCGTCGGCCGTCATAACCTGCTTAAAGCCCTGCATGAAGGCCGGGGCGATGGGCTCGGCGCCATAAGCCAGGACAACCTCGTAGCCGGCGTAGTCGCGCTGAATGTCCTCGGCCGAAAGCTCGGTGCCAAATACGCACTTCACGCCGACCTCGGCCAGGCGACGGTACTGATACTTGATCACGCGGGTGAGTTCCTGCTTTGCCGGCGGAACAGCCGCGATGCGCATCTCGCCGCCCGGCTCGTCCTGCTTATCCACGAGCACCACGTTGTGGCCGCGCTTGGCGGCAATGTAGGCTGCCTCCATACCCGCAGGACCAGCACCCACAACGAGTACGTTCTTGGCCTCGGCGGCAGGCTCGTAGCCAGCCTCGTCGCGCTCCACGTCCGGGTTGACAGTGCAGGAGATGCGCTTGCCAAACATAATGCCGTTCAGGCAGCGCAGGCAGCCAATGCAGGGGCGGATGTCGTCGGCGTTGCCGGCAGCGGCCTTGTTGCAGAACTCGGCATCGCACAGATTGGCGCGGCCCATCATGCAGATATCGGCAGCACCGTCCTCGATCAGCTCCTCGGCAATCCATGCCTCGTTGATGCGGCCGACCGTGGCGACGGGAATGTTCACATGCTTCTTGATCTCACGCGAGCAGGCGGCATGCGAGGCCTGCTGCGTACCGGCGGCGGGAATCGCGGAGCCGCGCTTGATGGTAGTACCGCCCGACACGTGGATCATGTCGACGCCGGCTTTCTCCAGGCGACGCGAGACGTAGATCATGTCGTTGAGGGTCAGGCCGCCATCGGTGTACTCATCGCCCGAGATACGGACGTCGATGATGAAGTCCTTGCCGCAGCGCTCGCGAATCTCGGCGATGACCTCGAGCAAGAAGCGCATGCGGGCGTCGAGCGAGCCGCCGTACTCGTCGGTGCGTTTGTTATAGAGCGGAGTCAAAAAGCCGCCGAGCATACCGTGGGCGTGCGCCGCATGGACCTCGACGCCATCGACGCCAGCCTTCTGCATACGCACGGCTGCGTCGCCAAACTGATGCGTGAGCTCGTGAATCTCATCGACCGTGATGGGGCGCGGCGCCTCGCGGGCATAGGACGGGCCCACAAAGGACGGAGCGATCAGGCGCGGCGTGCCCGGAATGTTAAAGGCCATGTAGGCGGGGTGGAAGAGCTGCGGCATGATCTTGCAGCCGTACTCGTGGACGGCTGCGGCGAGCTTTTCCCAGCCGGGGATAAACGTGTCGTCGTAGCAGCACATGTCACCCGGCAGATAGGTATAGGTGGGCTCGACCGTCACGACCTCGGTAATGATGAGGCCCACGCCGCCCTTGGCGCGGGCACGGTAATGATCGACCAAGTCGTCGGTCACATAGCCGTGATCGGCCAGGTTGGTGGACACCGGCGGCATAAAGACGCGGTTCTTGACCTCGGTCGTACCGACCTTGATCGGGCTAAAGAGCATCGGGTAGGCGGATGACTCCATACAGGCTTCCTTTCGTTTGAGCCGCTCGGCGGCAGTTGCTAACGTACCTATCGTATCAGTATCCGCCGCATTCGCACTCGCTCGCACTCCCCACCTTCAATCCCGACCCTCACAAAAAAGTTGCGGTGGAATACGGAGTAGATAAGACTTTTGACAGGCAAAACAGTCCGTATTCCACCGCAACTGATGGGCGGAGTGGAATTGAGGGCTCAGATAGTCAGTCATGCCCTCATCCGCCACTCCCTCACCTACAGTGCGCCGTCCAGCATAAGGTTCACCTTGAGCACGTTGACCGTGGGCTCGCCGAAGACGCCGAGGAAACGGCCCTTGGTGCACTGGGCGATGATCTCGCGCACCTCGCCTTCGCTCTTGCCCGTGGCCTTCGCCAGGCGCGGGACCTGGTACTCGGCGGCATCGGGGGAGATCTCCGGGTCGAGGCCTGAGCCGGAACACGTCACCAGGTCGACGGGCACAGCGTCCATATCGGCATCGGGGTTAGCGGCGCGGATCTTCTCGACGCGCGCCTCCACAAGCTGTCGGTACTCCTCACTCGCCGGAGACAAATTGGACGGAGCGCCGTAGGCCATGGGCTCGCCGTCGTCGCCTTCGACAATTGACACGTTCTGGATGCGGCCCCACATATGGCCCTCATCCTCGAAGTTCTGGCCGATGAGCTCGGAGCCCACAACCTTGCCGTCGACCTTGATGAGCGAACCGTTCGCCTGGTACGGAAACGCAAGCTGCGCGATGCCGGTCACGACGAGCGTATAGCCCAGGCCGCAGACAACGGTAAACAGCGCGAACACGCCCAGTGCGCGCGATGCAACACCTTTGAACATACAAACCTCCACTTACATAATGCCGCAGAACGCGAGCAGCATGTCGATGAGCTTGATGAATACGAACGGGGCAACGATGCCGCCCAGACCCCACACGAGCAGGTTGTGGGTCAGCAGCTGTCCGGACGGGACCTCGCGGTACTTAACGCCCTTCAGCGCGGCCGGGATCAGCGCGACGATAACGAGCGCGTTATAGATGATGGCCGAAAGAACCGCGGACAGCGGGCTTGCCAGACCGAGGATGTTGAGCGCGCCAAGGCCCGGGTAGATCGGCGAGAACAGGGCCGGGATGATAGCGAAGTACTTCGCCATGTCGTTGGCCACCGAGAAGGTCGTGAGCGAACCGCGGGTCATGAGCAGCTGCTTGCCGATACGCACGACCTCGATGAGCTTGGTGGGGCTGGAGTCGAGGTCGACCATGTTGCCGGCCTCCTTGGCAGCCTGGGTGCCCGTGTTCATGGCCACGGCGACGTCGGCCTGGGCCAGAGCGGGCGCGTCGTTGGTGCCGTCACCGGTCATGGCGACCAGGTGCCCCTCACGCTGGAACTCGCGGATCTTCTCGAGCTTGCCTTCAGGGGTGGCCTCGGCCAGGAAGTCGTCAACGCCGGCCTCGGCGGCGATTGCCGCGGCGGTGAGCGGGTTGTCGCCCGTCACCATGATGGTCTTGATGCCCATCTTGCGCAGGTCGGCGAACTTCTCCTTAACGCCGGACTTGATGATGTCCTTGAGGTACACAACGCCCAGCACGCGACAGTTCTTGGTCACGACCAGCGGGGTGCCGCCGGCCTTGGCGATGCGCTCGACGGCCTCGTCGCACTCCTGGGAGAACACGCCGCCGGCTGCCTCCACATAGGTGCGCACGGAATCGGCAGCGCCCTTGCGGATCTCATTGCCCTCGTAGTTCACACCGGACATGCGCGTTGCCGCGGTGAAGGGGATGAACTCCATACCCTTATCCTCGAGCGTGCGACCGCGCAGACCGAACTGCTCCTTGGCGAGCACGACGATGGAACGACCCTCGGGGGTCTCGTCGGCCAGCGAGGAAAGCTGGGCGGCATCGGCCAGCTCCGCGGGATCGACGCCATCGACCGGGATGAACTCGGCGGCTTGGCGGTTACCCAGGGTGATGGTGCCGGTCTTGTCGAGCATGAGGATGTCGACGTCGCCGGCGGCCTCGATGGCGCGGCCGGACATGGCCAGCACGTTGGCCTCGTTCAGACGGCTCATGCCGGCGATGCCGATGGCGGAAAGAAGGGCGCCGATGGTAGTAGGAGCCAGGCACACGAGCAGCGCCACGAGCGTGGTCACGGCCGTGGGGTTGTCCATGTCGTTAAGACCGACCGAGAAGCAGGAGTAACAATACAGGGCCAGCGTGACCAGGATAAAGACGATGGAGAGGGCCACCAGGAAGATCTCCAGAGCGATCTCGTTAGGGGTCTTCTTGCGCGCGGCACCCTCGACCATCGCGATCATCTTGTCCAGGAAGCTCTGGCCGGGCTCACTGGAGATCTTGACGATGATCCAATCGGACAGCACCGCGGTACCGCCGGTAACGGCAGAGCGGTCGCCGCCGGCCTCGCGGACCACGGGGGCGGACTCGCCGGTGATGGCGGACTCGTCAACGGAGGCAGCGCCCTCGATGACGTCGCCATCGCCGGGAATCTGCTCGCCGGCGCGTACGATCACCAGGTCGCCGCGCGTGAGCTCGGTGCCGGGAACGACGGTGAAGTGCTCCTTGTCCTCAACGGACTCGATGCGATGGGCCTCGACATCCTTCTTGGCCGCACGCAGGGAATCGGCCTGAGCCTTACCGCGGCCCTCGGCAAGCGCCTCGGCGAAGTTCGAGAACAGGTCGGTGAGCCACAGGATGACCGCGATGGCGACCACATAGTAGGTGGGCACACCCGCGTCCTGCACACCGAAGATGGAAGCGACGGCCAGGACGGAGGTCATGACGGCGGAAAGCCACACCAGGAACATGACCGGGTTTTGAATCTGGACGCGAGGATCCAGTTTGGCAAACGAGTCGCGGACCGCGCGGCCCATCATGTCTTTTTGCATAGCCATAAATCTGCGCCCTCCTTTACGCAATCATCTGGAAGAACTCGGCAACGGGGCCAAGCGCCAGAGCCGGGAAGAAACTCAGGGCACCGATCAGCAGAACGATGAACACGAGCAGGAATACGAACATGCCGTTGGTGGTAGACAGGGTACCGGCGCTCTCGGCGACCTTGCCCTTCTTGGCCAGCGAGCCGGCGATAGCCAGCGTACCGATGATGGGCATGAAGCGGGCGAACAGCATCTCGAGGCCGAGCATGACGTTGATCCAGGGAATGTTGCAGTTCATGCCTGCAAACGCCGATCCGTTGTTGCCGCCGCATGAGGTGAAGGCATACAGCGCCTCGGAGAAGCCGTGCGCGCCACCATTGTTGAGCTGGTCGGCAAGACCGGGCACCATGCAGGCGATGGCCGAGCACACCAGAATGGCAAACGGAGTTGCCAAGCACAGGACAACTGCCCAGCGCATCTCGCCCGGCTCGATCTTCTTGCCCAGGAACTCAGGCGTGCGTCCGACCATGAGGCCGGCGATGAACACTGTGAGGATGGCGAAGCCGATCATGCCGTACAGGCCGCAGCCCACGCCGCCGAAGACGACCTCGCCCAGAGCAATCTGGAGCATCTGGATAAAACCGCCCAGCGGAGTGTAGGAGTCGTGCATGGAGTTAACCGAGCCGTTGGAAGCAGCCGTCGTGAAAGCGGACCAGGTAGAAGAGGAGGCGATACCGAAACGGCTCTCCTTGCCCTCCATGTTGCCGCCGGCCTGGCCGTCGGTCATCTCGATATTGACCGCTCCGCCATCGGCCAGCTGCGGGGTGCCCGCATGCTCGTTGACGGCAATGATGCCGGTGAAGATCACCAGCAGGATGAACATGGCGGCAAAGATGGCCTTGCCCTGCTTGGTGTTCTTGACGCCGATACCGAAGGCGAAGCAACAGGCGGCCGGAATCAGCAGCAGGCTGGTCATCTCGATGATGTTGGTGAAGGCACTGGGGTTCTCATACGGATGGGCGGAGTTCACGCCGAAGAAGCCGCCGCCGTTGGTGCCGGACTGCTTGATGGCGACCTGAGGAGCCGCGGGACCCTGGGGCAGGAACTGCTCGGTGACCACGCGCGCGCCCTCGACAACCTTGCCGTCAACCTTGACCGTGTCGCCCTCAATCTGGGCGCCGTCGATGACGCTCCAGCCGCCGTCTGCATTAGGCTGAACAGCGACGGGTTCTACGAGCTCAGCCTTCTGAGCCGGCTGGAAGTTGGAGATGACGCCACCGGCAGCCAGGCAGATGCCGAACACGAGGTTCAGCGGGATGAGCACATACAGGACGGTGCGGGTGAGGTCGACCCAGAAGGAACCCAGACCCTGCTCCTTGACCTGACGGAAACCGCGGATGAGCGCGAACATGACCGCGATACCGGTGCCAGCGGACAAGAAGTTTTGCACGGTGAGGCCCATGAACTGCACAAGATAGGACAGGGTGGTCTCACCGGAGTAGGACTGCCAGTTGGTGTTGGTTATGAAGGAAGCAGCCGTATTGAACGACAGGTCCCATGACACACCCGGCAGGTGCTGGGGATTGCCTGGCAAGAAGGACTGAAGCGCTTGGAGTGCCACTAGAGCCACGAGGCCGATCCCCGAAAAGACCAGCACGCTCGCCAGATAGCGCCTACACCCCATCTGCTCTGCCGCGTCGATGCGAAGCAGACGATAGACGCCGCGCTCCACAGGAGCAATCACAGGCGACAGGAACGTATGCTCACCATCCATGATATGGGCCATGAACCGACCGAGCGGAACGGCCAGGACGACGAGTACGGCAAAGTACAAGATGTACTGAATCGCAGCGTCCATAGTTTACGAATCACTCCTCATCAGAATGTAGATGTAATAGATAAGAAGTCCAATGCAGACGACTCCGATGATGGGAATGAGGATGTTCATTTACCGCCCCTTTCACGCACGGCCCGATGTCTCGGACGCCTGCTCTCGCAAGCGTCTGGGGACAGTAAACGCTTCTAGGGATTAAAGAGGCGTGAGGGCCGGGGCTCACGACCTTAAGATGCCGTAAAGATGCAGGTAGAAAGCACTATTGCTGCTGCAGTGCGCCTATACTCGACCTCGCGAGCATACAGTGGCGTCCTCACCGCGTATGCACGCATGGGCAACACTTCAGAAAGGCTACGCTATGCAGCGCGACGCATCGGACACTCGCGTCAATCCAGACCTCATCCTCAAGGCAATTGAGAAAGACGAGGTCGCCGATGACGCTCGAACCAGCCGGGGACACCTCAAGATTTTCTTTGGCTACGCTGCTGGCACAGGCAAAACCTATGCGATGCTTCAAGCCGCCCACGCCGCCAAGCGGCGAGGTGTCGACGTCGTCGCGGGATACATCGAGCCGCACGAACGTCCGGCAACTGCCCATCTTGCACAAGGGCTTGAGAACGTGCCCTGTAAACTCATCGAGCACAACGGCATTGCGCTCAGCGAGTTCGATCTAGATGCGGCTATCGAACGCGCCCCTCAGCTCATCCTTGTCGACGAGCTCGCCCATACGAATGCGCCGGGGTCTCGCCACGACAAACGCTATCAAGACGTCGAGGAACTTCTACATGCGGGCATCGACGTCTATACGACCGTGAACGTTCAGCATATCGAGAGCCTAAACGACATGGTTGCATCCATCACCGGCGTTGTCGTGAGCGAACGAATCCCCGACCGTATCTTCGATGATGCCGACCAGGTCGAGCTCGTCGACATAGAGCCCGAAGACCTACTTGAGCGCCTTCGCGCCGGCCTCGTCTACCGTCCCGCACAAGCCGACCGAGCGCAACAGCATTTTTTTACCGTCGAGAACCTCACCGCACTCCGAGAAATCGCGCTGCGCCGCTGCGCCGATCGCACCGGCCGCCTCACAGACGCCGCACGCGTGCTGGGAAACCGTGACTACTACACCAGGGAGCGTATCTTAGTCTGCGTCTCCCCGGCGCCGACCAATCCCCGCATCGTCCGTGCCGCCGCACGCATGGCGAAAGCGTTTCGCAGCGAGCTCGTCGCCCTGTTCGTAGAGAGCCCGCGCACGCAAGCCATGAGCGATGATGAGCGCGCCAAGCTTGCAGCCAATATCGCCCTAGCCGAGCAGCTCGGAGCGCATATGGAAACCGTCTATGGCGACGACGTCGCGTTTCAGATCTCCGAGTTCGCGCGCCTGTCGGGTATTTCGAAGATCGTCATGGGACGCACGGGCGAGCACAGCAGCGTCCGTCAGGCTCTCTTCGGCCGCAAATCTCTCGTAGAACAGCTCATAACATTCGCCCCGAACCTCGACATTTACATCATTCCAGACCAGTCGACTCCGCCCTCCCGGCCCAAAGGACGCCGGCATGCGCTCGCCCTGCAGCCGCCCAGCAGCCGAAACGTGCTTCGCACGCTGGCCCTCTCTCTTGTCGCCACGGCGATCGGCACGGCTTTCCGCCATCTGGGATTTGCCGATTCCAGCATCATATCCCTCTATATCCTCACGGCCCTGCTGACCGCCGTCACCACGACGGGGCGTATCTGCACGATCGTATCGAGCGTGCTCTCTGTAGTGCTTTACAACTTCTGCTTCGTCACGCCTCTGTTTTCGCTCGCCAGCTACGACCGAAGCTATCTGGTCACGTTCGGCATCATGTTCGCTACCGCTATGGTCGCCGGCGAGTTAACTGCGCGCATCGCCGACAACGCCCGCACCTCCGCCGAGAACGCATTCAAAACGCGTGTACTCCTCGAAACGAACCAGCTCTTGCAGCAAGCCCATAGCGCGGAGGAGTGCGCCCGCGTCGCCATGAACCAACTCATCAAACTGCTAAAACTCGACGTGGTCTTCTACCCTGCCGAACACGGCACGCTCGGCAAGGCGCTCTATGAGTCCGCTGGCACCGAAAACCGATCCGCGTCGCTGTTCACCGACTATGAGCGCGCCGTTGCAACCTGGACCTACACCAACAACAAGCGCGCGGGCGCAAGCACGCGGACCCTGCCTGAGGCGCGCTGTCTCTACCTCGCGGTTCGCACCGGCGACAAGGTATTCGGTGTCATCGGCATCGACCTGGAGGGGCGCGAGATCGAAGCCTTCGAGCATTCGATCGTCCTATCTATCGTAGGTGAATGCGCCTTGGCGCTCGAAAGTGACCGAGCGGCGCAAGAGCGCGAAGAGGCTGCGGTCTTGGCGAAAAACGAGCAGCTGCGCGCCAACCTTTTGCGCTCCATCGGCCACGATTTGAGGACACCCCTCACGGCTATATCCGGATCTGCGGCAATCCTTCGGAAGAGCGACGAGAAGCTCAGCCTCGAACAACGCTGCGATCTTGCCGATGCCATCTACGACGACTCCCTCTGGCTTATCGATACCGTGGAGAACCTCCTCGCCATCACACGCGTCGAGGACGGCACCATTCGCCTCAACCTCACATCCGAGCTCATCGACGAGGTCATCGAGGCCGCCCTCAGCCATGTCGCCCAAGCATCGCATGGACGTACCGTCACCATCGAACACACTGACGACATCCTGCTGGTACGCATCGACGTCCATCTCATCATGCAGGTGCTTACGAACCTCATCATGAACGCCTTCAAATACACTCCCGAGGACTCGACTGTCACCATCAGCGCACGTCGCGAGGGTGCGTTTGTCGTGGTGGACGTCGCAGACGATGGGCCGGGTGTGGCAGACTGCGACAAGCCTCATATCTTTGAGCGCTTCTTTACCTCAGGCAATACGCGGCCCGTGGATTCGCGTCGAAGCATCGGCCTTGGGCTGTCGCTCTGCCGCTCCATCGTGGAGGCGCATGGCGGCGTCATCGAAGTTCGCGACAACCACCCCCATGGGGCCGTCTTCCGTTTTACCCTGCCCGCTGAGGAGATCGAGATTCATGAATAATGCCGCTAAGCCACGCATCCTCCTGGTCGAAGATGACCTGACCGTTCAAAACCTCGTTTCGACCGCGCTTGACCTCCACGGCTATGTCGTCAGCAAGGTATGCAACGGCCAGGCCGCCATCATGGATGCGGTGTCGCACGGCCCCAGCCTCATCATGCTCGACCTCGGCCTTCCCGACATTGACGGTATCGAGGTCATCACGAAGATCCGAAGCTGGTCGGCAGTCCCCATTATCGTCATTTCGGCGCGCACCGAAGATTCCGACAAGATTGCAGCACTTGACGCAGGGGCAGACGACTACCTCACCAAGCCCTTTTCTGTGGATGAGTTGCTCGCGCGCGTCCGTGCGAATTTGAGGCGTTCCTCGATGGCGTCGAGCGAGTCGACAGAAGCGAGCACGTTCGACAACGGTCCGCTGCATATCGACTACGCCGCGGGATACGCGACGAAAGACGGACGCGAGCTCTCGCTCACCCCAACCGAGTACAAATTGCTCGTCCTTCTGGCGAAAAACGTCGACAAGGTGCTCACCCACACCTTCATCACCCGCGAGATATGGGGCACGAGCTGGGACAGCGATCTGGCGAGCCTGCGCGTGTTCATGCGCACCCTGCGCAAGAAGATCGAGGCAGACCCCTCTCACCCCAAGATGATTCAGACGCACATGGGTGTCGGGTACCGCATGCAGCGTCTCTAGCCCACCCCACAAAAAAGTTGCGGTGGAATACGGAGTAGATGAGGCCTTTGACAGCCAAAACAGTCCGTATTTCACCGCAACTGATGGGTGGGATGGAGTTAGAGGCCCAGGTAGTTGGTCATGCCTTCGACGGCGAGCTTGGCACCGGCCACGGCATGGACCACGGTGAGCGGGCCGTTGACCACGTCGCCGGCGGCAAAGACGCCCGGTACGGTGGTCATGCCGCGTTCATCGACCGAAAGAAGGCCGCGATGGTCGGTCTCCAAGCCACCCGTCGTAAGCACAAGCTTGTCCTTTGGCACCTGCGAAGCCGCAATCACAACCGTGTCGGCAGACGCATGGTCGAGCTCTTCCTCGTAACCCACCACGTTGTTGTCCTCGTCAAAGATAGCCGTCTCGAACACCGGACCGTTATCGTCGATGGCGCAGATCGCCTTGCCGCACACAATCTCGGCACCGTCAAGCTCGGTCAGCTCCACCTCATCATCGATGGCCGAGATATGGAGCGATCGGGCATACACGGTGACCTTGCGAGCGCCCGAGCGCAGCGCCGTGCGGGCAACATCCATGGCCACATTGCCGGCACCGATGACCGCCACGTTCTGCCCGATCGCCACGCTCGAAGGATCGACCAGGTAATCGATACCAAACAGCACGTTGCCGCGCGACTCGCCGAGAATACCCAGTTTGCGAGCTCGCCAGGTACCGGTGCCAACAAAGACCGCATCGTAGCCGTCGCGCAGCAGGTCGTCGATGTGGAGCGCACCGCCGATGGTGGTCGACGGACGAACGCGCACGCCGAGCGAGCACATCACGTGACGATACTTTTGCACGAGCGCACGGGGCAGGCGGAACTCGGGGATACCGTACTCCAGCACACCACCGATCTCGGGGCGCTGCTCAAATACCGTGACGGCACAGCCCAGCTGGGCCATCTTAATGGCCACGGTGATACCGGCAGGACCGGAACCGACCACGGCGACCTGTTTACCGCACGACGGCGCGGGCTTCCACTCCTTACGGTCCAAATACGCTGTCGAGATATAGTTCTCGATGCTCGAAAAATGCACGGGTGTGCCCTTGCGGCCCTGGATGCAAGCACCCTCGCACTGGCCTGAATGGTTGCACACCATGGAACAGACCGCGCTCATGGGATTGTTCTGGAACAGCAGCTCGCCCGCCTCTTCTAGACGACGCTGTTTGAACAGGTCGATGACCTGCGGAATAGGCGTCTGAACCGGGCAGCCCTTAATCTGGCAGAACGCCCTTTTACAACCTAGGCAACGATTCGCCTCTTCGACAATGTGGATAGCCACGCAGCTCCCCTTTTTGATGTAATCCAATGAGGCGACGATAAAAAACCCTTCACCGCCGCCCCCAGTCCTGTCTCTTATACACATCTGACGCTGCCGACGAAGCTAGAAG
>URBA01000020.1 GCA_900545905.1 uncultured Collinsella sp. | reverse complement strand
TCAATTGGTGCGGCGTATAGGATTCGAACCTATGACGTTCTGATTCGTAGTCAGACCCTCTATCCAGCTGAGGTAACGCCGCAACGCACGGATTATTATGCACGCGAGCCCCCGATGGGTCAAGCGACAATTTGAAAAAATTTTACGAAGTGATGATTAAGCTGCTCGCGCCTCGACCGAGGTTCGAATCCATGCAGTGCCGACGTAAAAGAAAAGCCCCCGTTGCCGGAGGCTTTCAATTTCAATTGGTGCGGCGTATAGGATTCCGCGCATCCGCTGCGCGGATCCGCACCGGCTTCGCCCGCCTGCCGGCGCGCTCGCCCGCGGGCTAAAAACGCTCCGCGTTTTCTTTACGCCCGCGCCTCGACCGAGGTTCGAATCCATGCGGTGGCGGCATAAAAGAAAAGCCCCCGTTGCCGGAGGCTTCAAGTTCAATTGGTGCGGCGTATAGGATTCGAACCTATGACGTTCTGATTCGTAGTCAGACCCTCTATCCAGCTGAGGTAACGCCGCAGCGCAAGACATATAAAACCACTTTAGCTTATTGGAGTCAAGCACAATCTCAAACTTTTTTGTGGAACGCAGTTTTGTCATGCTGCTCCGCATATACCGCTGTTCCCCGTACGATCGATTGGCTTTTCGATCACGTCAAACTTGGCATCAAGTTCCCTCAGGAGCGATCTCACCCGCTGGGCACAATCATAATCGGCAAACGAGATGCTCAGCATGCGCGCGACCTGGTTGGAAGTCCCAACTCCATAGAAGTGCTCCAGCGCCACAAGTCCCTCGTGCGTCACAAAGGTCTCGACCACATGCGGCGACTCCTCAAAGCACCATTGTGTCAACGGACCCTCACTCGTCTGCCGAACCACCAGGCCGCCCATGCCAGACGGCTCACACGTTACAAGCAGGTACTCCCCGCCCTCGTCGCTCTCAAACAAAACCACCCGATCATCAAACAGCTCCATCGCGTCCCCTTTCTCTCGCTCTTATTTAGCAAAAGCATAGCAGGTAGATGGCTGTATACAGAACAGTTGTTCGTGTGTTTTCTATTGAGCTGTCCGCACGGCATGGTATGGACCTGCGCACGAAATAGGGCGCCCCCGAAGGAGCGCCCTTGCATATCCCCTATGCAGCCAACTTACGCGACCGGCTCGATCTTCTCGAGACCGCCCATGTAAGGACGCAGAACCTCGGGGATCGTGATGGTGCCGTCGGCGTTCTGGTAGTTCTCCAGAATGGCAGCCATGGTACGACCAGCCGGCAGGCCGGAACCGTTAAGGGTGTGCAGGTAACGCGAGCCCTTGAAGTTCTCGGGGTCGCGGTACTTGATGTTGGCGCGGCGGGCCTGGAAGTCGCCGCAGTTGGAGCAGGAGCTGATCTCCTTGTAGGCGTTGTAGCTCGGCAGCCAGACCTCGACGTCGTAGGTCTGACGGGCAGAGAAGCCCAAGTCGCCGGTGCACAGGCTAATCACGCGATACGGAAGGCCCAGCTGCTGCAGCAGATACTCGGCCTCGGCGGTCATGCTCTCGAGCTCCTCGTCGGACTCCTCCGGCTTAGCGAACTTGACCATCTCGACCTTGTCGAACTCGTGCTGACGGATGATGCCGCGGGTATCGCGACCGGCGGAACCGGCCTCCTCGCGGAAGCAGGGGGTGAAGGCGGTGTAGCGACGCGGCAGAGTGTCGGCATCGAGGACCTCGCCGGCGTGCAGGTTGGTAAGCACGACCTCGGCGGTGGGGATCAGGAAGTTGTCGCCCGAGACGTGATAGGCGTCGTCCTCGAACTTGGGCAGCTGACCCGTGCCAAACATGGTCTGACGCTTGACGACGATGGGCGGCCACCACTCCTTAAAGCCACGGCTGGTGTGCGTATCGAGGAAGAAGTTGATGAGGGCACGCTCCAGGCGGGCGCCGGCGCCACCGAGAACGGTAAAGCGGCTGCCGGAGAGCTTGTTGCCACGCTCGAAGTCGAGGATGTCCAGATCGGTGCCCAGGTCCCAGTGCGGCTTAAAGTCGAAGTCGAACTCGCGCGGGGTGCCCCAGCGGCGACGCTCGATGTTCTCGTCCTCGTCCTTACCGTACGGGGTGGCATCGCACGGAATGTTGGGCAGGTGAGCCATGAAGTCGTACTGCTCCTGCTCGAGAGCAGTGCGGCGCTCGGCCAGACCGTCAATCTTCTCGTTGACGGCGCGCACGGCCTCCTTGGCGGCCTCGGCCTCGCCCTTCTTGCCCTCCTTCATCAGGGCGCCGATCTTCTTGGACTCGGCATTGCGCGTAGCCTGGAGCTCCTCGACCTCGGTGATGACGGCACGGCGCTCGTCGTCGAGCTCAAAGAACTTCTCGCGATCCCAAGACGTCTGGCGGTTAGCCATGGCGACATCGATGGCATCGGGGTTCTCGCGAACAAACTTGATATCAAGCATTAGATCCTCCGGCGATATACATTCCATTTAGGTTGCAACCTTGTACATGTATGGGCAAGTATATACTTATGAGCGTTTACGACCCAACTCAACTACGCAAGAAGGCACCCAATGGACGCAGTTTTTTCCTTTTTGTTTGGCACCCGCACCGGTTTTGCCATCCTTTTCGCCGGCGGCATCCTGTTATTTGCGATTCTTGCCTTTGTAATGGAGAAGCGTACCCATAAGATGTACGTCGACCGCGGACCCAAGTCCGAGGATGAGGAAGACAGCTTCTGGGACTAACCTGCCAAAAAGGGACAGGTTTATTTTGGTCTGTTTTATCTGGGCAAACGCAAGCGCCCCGCAACTGGAATTGAGCCAGTTGCGGGGCGCTTTTCGCTAAAAGGACAAAACCGCAGAAAATACCTGCCAAAAATAAACCCTTCCTTTTTTTGGTCGGTTTTACTGGAGAGTTGCGTCGATTGCCTTGACCAGGGCGCTGCGCATGCCGGCGTCCTCGAGCGCAACGACGCCCTTGATGGTGGCACCACCGGGCGAGCATACGGCATCCTTCATCGCCGCAGGATGCTGGCCAGTTGCAAGCTGCAGCTTTGCCGTACCTAGCACCATCTGGCTCACAATGCGATAGGCATCGGCACGCGGGATACCGTGCTTGACCGCTGCATCGCCCAGGGCCTCGATTGCCATGGCGACAAATGCCGGAGCGCAACCACCCACCGTGCCGCCCACAAACAGCAGGCTCGTATCGAGCTCGACCACCGCACCGAGTTTGCCAAGCAGATCAAGCACCACTGTGCTCTGCTCATCACTAAGCGTGGAAGCCTTCTCGCAAGCGATGACGCCCTCGCCCACCGAAACCGGTGTGTTGGGCACCGTCGAGATATGCGCGACGCCCGGCAGGACCTGCTCCCACTTGGCACTGTCCCAGGTCCAGGCAACCGACAGAACGACCTTGTCGGCAAGAATGCCCTTGAGCGGAGCGAAGACCTTCTCGATCATGTACGGCTTAACCGCAGCGACCACGATATCGGATGCGGCGACCACCTCGGCGGCATCGTGGCAAGCGGCCATCCCGCGCGCCTCACAGCGCTCAACCAGTGCGTCGTAGCGACCCGCACAGGCGCACATGTCGCTCGCAGCTACACCGGCAGCGATCCAGCCATCGGCCATAGCGCTCGCCATATTGCCAAAACCGACAAATCCAATCTTCATATCTCATAGTCCTTTCAGACACATTCCTCAAAACGAAAGGTATTGTCCCACGCCATTGTTTCGTATTGCCGACCTATTTGTGATACGGCTCGCCACGGCTGATCTTGCAGGCGCGGTAGATTTGCTCCAGCAGCACCACGCGCGCCAAGTTATGCGGCAAGGTAATGCGTCCAAAGCTGAGCATCTCGTCGGCGCGGGCGCGCACCTCATCGCTCACGCCGTCCGAACCGCCAATCACAAAGGCGATGTCGCTGCTGCCTCGTAGCATAAGATCGTCGAGCCTCGCCGAGAGCTCCTCACTCGAACGCTCCTTGCCCTCGATAGCCAGCAGGATCACATGCGCTCGAGACGGCAAGGCAGCAAGAATCGCCGCCCCCTCCTTGTCGCGTGCGGCATCCACGCCGCCCGCCTTGGCCGGGTCAATATCGGCCACCTCGCGGATATCCACCTTGGCATAGGCGCCTAGGCGCTTGGTGTACTCAGCGCACGCGTCCTTCCAAAAGCGCTCTTTGAGCTTGCCAACACAAACGACGGTGTATTTCACGCGTGCCTACTCCTTTGACTCGTTTTGAACTTTGCTGGCGGCCAGCATCTGCTCGAACATAGAGGCCGACTGCGAAAAGTCGCTCGGCAGCACGACCGTCGAGTTTTTGCCCGTACGTGCGAACTCCGTCATCATCTCGGACCACTGCGTAAACATGAACAGTTGGTTGGCCTCGTCATTGCCGACACCCGTCTCCTGGATGATCTCGAGCGAATCTTTGATACCCAGCGCAATGGCCTTGCGCTGGTTGGCGATGCCCTCGCCCGCCTTTTCCATAGCCTCGGCCTCGGCGGTCGCCTCGGTGACGCGCTTGATACGGTCTGCCTCGGCGAGCTCCTGTGCCGCAGCGCGCTTGCGCTGGGCGGCGTTGATGTCGTTCATGGAGTTCTCGACCTCGGTCGGCAGTGCGATTTTGGTGATGAGCGTCGACACGAGGGTGAAGCCGTAGGCGGCCATCTGCTCGGAAACGGTAGCGTTGACATCCTTGGCGATGTCATCCTTCTTGGCAAAGACCTCATCGAGTGTGTAGACGGGAATCGAAGAGCGCAGGGCGTCGGTGATGAAGTCACGCATCTGGTCGACGGGCTCCTGCAGCATGTAGTAGCTCTTGTAGATACCCGAATCTGCCGGGCCGGCGCCCATGTCATAGCTCACGTGGTACTGAGCAGAGACCTCAAGGCCGATGGTCACGTTGTCCTGGGTCTTAACGTCGATGCCAAAACCGTTTTTCATGGTGCGCAGACTCACCGTGGCGGCCTTGCGGTCGATCACGGGCACCTTCATGTGGAAGCCCGCGTTGACGATGCGGTTGAACTTGCCCAGGCGCTCGATGATCACGGCATGCTGTTGTTCAACGACATAGCAGGCGTTGGGAAGCAGCAGCAACAAAATGATGATGGGAAGCAGAAGGCTCGTAAGGGCGGCAATGATACCGGAAAACAGCATGGTCTCTCCTCTGATAGGCACACGTTGGCATTAGGATACCCGTCCAAGGAGATCGTGCATAACAAAAAAGCCCCCATTGCTGGGAGCTCTTTCATTTAATGGTGCGGGCGAAAGGACGTCCGCGTATCCGCTTCGCGGATCCGCACCGGCTTCGGCCGCCTGCCGGCGTCCTCGCCAGCTCGCTAAAAACGCTCCGCGTTTTCTTTACGCTCGCTCCTTCGCAGGTTCAAGTCCCTGTGATGGGCCCATAACAAAAAAGCCCCCATTGCTGGGAGCTCTTTCATTCAATGGTGCGGGCGAAAGGACTTGAACCTTCATGGGGTTGCCCCCATACGGACCTGAACCGTACGCGTCTGCCAATTCCGCCACGCCCGCGTGCAGGAATTAGAATAACGGAGCGCCACCGCGAACGCAAGAACTATTTTTGAAAAAGTTTGCAGGCATTTTCCCAAGCGGCTTGCGCGATTGTTTCGGCGTCCTCACCTGTGCGATCGACACGGTCGTTAACCAGCGCGTTTGCCGTAATGGAGATCATTGCGGGCTCGCATTCAAGACCGCGGATGGGCTCCGGAGCCATATACGGGCAATCCGTCTCGAACAAAATTCGATCGAGTGGGGTTGCCGCAAATGCCTCGCGCACGTCGTCGTTGCGCTTAAAGGTGGCCGCGCCACCATAGGCGATATAGCAGCCCAGCTCCACAAAGCGCTCCATCGTGGCGCGGTCCTCGCCAAAGCAGTGCAGCACACAACCGGCCTGGGGCACGCCCACCTCGCGCAGTACGTTGTACGCATCAACGTGCGAGGTGCGCTCCCCATCCGAGTCCTCGTGACGCAGGTGCAGCTCCACCGGCACATTGCGGCGCACGGCAAGCTCGAGCTGGCGCGCCATGCAATCAATCTGCACGTTATGGGGTGCCGGCGCGATATCGTCGTCATAGTCCATGTGATAGTCCAGGCCGATTTCGCCAATACCGGCGCATAAGGGGTCATCAAGTGCGGCAACGACCTGTGCATGAACGTCGTCGGTATAGTCCGGCGCGCCATACGGATGCACGCCGGCAAGATACTTGATCTGCGGGATATCCTGCATCGGAAGAATCTCGCGCACCAGCCAGTCGCTATAGTCCGCCACGCTGCGCTTGTCGGCAATGGGGTCGAACATCGTCACCAACAGGTCGACGCCCGCGGCTTTGGCGCGCACGAGCGTCTCGGGCACATCCTTGCCCCAAAACGAAAGCAGATGTGCATGCGTGTCGGCAAGCGGCGCCAAGGGCACGGGACAAGCAACCGTCGTCTTTTTCTTGGTAAACGTCACGCGTTCGGCATTAGGCGTCATGGATTAGCTCCCGGGCCAGACGGACAAAGTCGGCAACATCGAGCGTCTCGGCGCGCGTGGTGGGTGCGATACCGCAAACCTCAAAAGCGGCATCGAGCACGTCCTTGGCAAAACCGTTGGCGCTCATGGAATTGCGGATGGTCTTGCGACGCTGGGCAAATGCAGCATCAATCACGCGGGCCACAAATTCGCGATCGAGTCCTTCGGGCACCACGCCGTCAACACGGTCGATACGCACGACGGCCGAGTCCACGTGCGGCGCCGGCATAAAGCAACGCGGCGGCACCTCAAAGCGACCCGTCACCTGCGCGTACAGGCCGAGCTTTGCCGTATAGCCGCCATAGGTCTTGTTGCCCGGCGCTGCGGCAATGCGATCGGCAACCTCCTTTTGCACCATGACGACGGCACGCTTGAGCGCCGGCATCGTCTGGAAAAATTGCAAAATGATCGTCGCCGCCACGTTATAGGGCAGGTTCGCGACAAATACCGTGGGCTCGCCGCCGGCAGCCTGCTCAATCTGCTCCGGGCCCACCTTAAGCGCGTCGCCCATGATAAAGTGGAAGTTGGCGTAGTCGGCGGCGTGAGCATCGAGCACCGGCTCGAGCTCGGGATCCGCCTCAATCGACGTGACGCACGCCGCCTCCTGCAACAGCGCAAGCGTGAGCGTACCAACGCCCGGACCCACCTCGAGTACGCGCTCGTCACCTGCAAGCTCGGAAAGCTCGCAGATACGCTCGATCACATGATTGTCGATTAGAAAGTTCTGGCCCAGGCGATGCTTAGTCGCAAGGCCAAACTCCTCTAGCAGCTCCCTGGTGGCCGTGGGGTTTGCCAAAGGCGAAGTTGTCATGGTTGCCTCCTTAGCATGATGGCGGCGTCTTGAAACAAAAGGGCATGGACCGTGGCGGCCATGCCCTTACAGCTAAACAGCAAATTGCCGATATGGCGCTCGCGCGGTCTCTACGCCAGACGCGGGAACAGCGGATCGCCCTTCTCGACGGGCTGACCACCAGCAAGCAGGCCCCAAGCGCAAATGCCCTTGAGGTCGTCGCTCGCGGCCTCGTCCTCGCAGGACAGGCGGCGCAGAGCCTCGGCAGAAGTCTGGGGCATGAGCGGCATCAGCAGGTGAGCGGCAATGCGGATGGCCTCGAGCAGGTTGTAGATCACAAACGCCAGCTCGTCAGCCTTGGCCTCGTCCTTGGCAAGTGCCCAAGGCTCGGAGTCCTCGATGTAGTGGTTGGCGGCGTGGATGAGCTCCATGACCTCGTCCTTGGCTCCACCGTAATCGAGCACGTCCATCTTGGCCATGTAGCGCTCGACCAAACCGTCGGCAATCTTTGCCAGCGGGTTATCGAACGCATCGAACGATGCGGGCTTGGCGGGCGCGCAACCGTCAAAATACTTGCCGCTCATGTTGAGCGAACGCGAGATGAGGTTGCCCCAGCTGTTGGCCAGGTCGGCGTTGTAGACCTGCTCCATGCGGTCGAAGCTGATGGCACCGTCAGTGCCAGGGACGACGTCGGTCATAAAGTAGTAGCGATAGCCCTCGACGCCCAGCATGTCGATAACGTCCTGCGGAGCGATGGCGTTGCCGCGGCTCTTGGACATCTTCTCGGCCTTGCCGGTCTCGGCATTGCGCACGGTCAGGAAGCCGTGGGCAAAGACGTGCTCGGGCAGGGCCTCGCCGATGGCCATGAGCATGGCGGGCCAAATGACGCAGTGGAAGCGGATGATGTCCTTACCCACGATGTGGAACTGCGCGGGCCAGCGATAGGCCAGCTCGGCACGCGCCTCGTCGGTGTCGACACCGTAGCCGACGGCCGTCATATAGTTGAGCAGCGCATCGAACCACACGTAGGTCACGTGACCCTCGTCAAACGGGACCTGAATGCCCCAGTCAAAGCTCGTACGGCTCACGGAAAGGTCATTAAGGCCGCCCTCGACAAAGCTACGTACCTCGTTCATGCGGAACGCAGGCTCGACAAAGTCGGGGTGCTCGTCGTAAAGCTTGAGCAGCTTGTCCTGGAAAGCGGAAAGCTTAAAGAAGTAGGACTCCTCCTGCACGCGCTCAAGCGGACGGTGGCAGTCGGGGCACAGGTGCTGGCCGACGCTGCCGTACTCCTCGTCGCCCTTCTGGACCTGCGTATCGGTGAAGTAGGTCTCGTCAGGCACGCAATACCAACCGTCGTAGCTGCCCTTATACAGGTAGCCGGACTCCTTCATGCGCTCCCACAGGTACTGCACGGCATGATGCTGGCGCGGCTCGGTGGTGCGGATGAAGTCGTCGTTGGAAATCTCGAGCTTGCTCCAAAGCTCCTTGAAGTGCGGGGCCTGGCTGTCGGTCCACTCCTGCGGCGTCATGCCATGCTTGGCTGCGGCCTCGGCGACCTTCTCGCCGTGCTCGTCCATGCCGGTCAGGAACTTGACGTTATAGCCGGCGGAGCGACGATAACGGGCCTGAACGTCGGCGATGATGGTGGAATAAGCCGTGCCCAGGTGCGGATCGGCGTTGACGTAGTAGATGGGCGTCGTGATAAAGAACGAAGGCTTGCTTTGATCCATGGGGTTTGTCCTCCAGAAAAACGTTGCATACAGAGGATGATTCTAGCGCAAGGGCTGGATATCCTCCATCTATTGCATATCGAGCACCATGGCATAGACATCGCGCTTGCGGCGCGAATACTTCTGAGACAGGCGCTTGGCCACTGCAGACGCGGGCTCCCCCTCCTCGAGCGCGGCGCGGATATCCTCGCGCAGGGCCTCGTCGTGATCCGCTGCCGCGGCGCCAACCGGCACGGCACCGGCCTCCTCATCCTCGCTCGGCGGCGCGATGACCAGCGCAATCTCGCCCTTTACCTCGCCGCGAGCACGCAGCTCCTCGGCAAGCTGGGCAGCGGGCCCGCGCAAGACTTCCTCGTGCAGCTTGGTGAGCTCGCGGCAGACGGCAACCTCACGCTGGGGAAAGACCTCCACCACGGCCTCGAGCGTCGCCACGATGCGATGTGGAGACTCGTAGAAGATGAGCGCGCCGGGCACCACGGCAAGGCGCTGCAAACGGCGCACACGGTCGCCGTGCTTTCGGCCCAAAAAGCCCTCGAAGAAAAAATGCTCGCAGGGAATGCCGGACGAAACGAGCGCCGTGACGCAAGCAGAGGGCCCGGGAACAACTTCGACGGGCACATCGGCCTCACGCGCCGCCTCGACCAGCGCCTGGCCGGGATCGGACACGCTCGGCATGCCGGCGTCCGAGGCAAAGGCGAGGGTCTCCCCCGCCAGCAGACGGTCGACCAGGCCGGTGGCGCGGCTGGCGATCACATTCTCGTCGCAACGGACAAGCGGCTTGGAAATGCCCAGGTGCATCAGCAGCTTTGACGTCACGCGCGTGTCTTCGCAGCAGATGACATCGGCAGCGGCAAAGGCCTCGCCAACGCGCGGGGACAGGTCGCCCAGGTTGCCGATGGGCGTGCCGACCACATAGAGTTTGCCCGTATGGGCGCTGTTTTGCGTCATATCAACCTATTCAATCATGCCGCGCTCGAGCGTACCGAGCGCCGCGCGGGCGTCCCATGCTGCAATGCGCTTCTCGGTCTTCCACGTTTGGAAGAACCAACCGGCAGCCGGCGCAAACGAAGCCAGCTGGTTGGCGATAAACACGCGCTCGTAGGCATTGCGGCCCTCGGGCGTAACCGACGAGTTGGCAAAGATCGCCGCGCCCGACCATTCGCCCACCAGCACGGGGAACCCAGTCGAAATCGCCTCTTTAAGCTCGCGCTTGTTACGCGAAATCGCCGTCGTCAGCCCGCGGGGGCTCGTGATGTCGAGCGCATGCTCGTCGCGGTAATGGTACAGGTGAAGGTCCATGTAGACGTTCTTGTACTTGGCGCCGCGCATAAAATGCTTCCACTCGCTGGGATGCCCCGAAGACGAAAAGACGACGATCTTATCCTCGGGCATATACGAACGGACGAGCTCATAGGCGTCGCGATAGAAGTTGCGCAGGTAGTGCGCCGGAATGCCATCCGTCATGGTGAAGAGGCTCTTGCGGACACTCATCTGCGGCGTATCCAGCAGCTCAATGCCCAGCAGGCTCTCGGCCTCGCCGTAACGCTCGGCCAAGCGCTCGAGCACGTCGAGTGCGACATGGCGGCCGTTAGTGGACGAATGCCACTCGGCAACAGCCTCCGGCGTGGCGGGCGAATCGTTGGAATCGCCCTGGCCACCGGGCACAGTCGCCAGGTCAAGCAGCACGCGAATGTTGTACTTGGCAGCCCACTCAATCGCGCGGTCGATGTAATCGACAACCGAGATGTAGGAGGCATCGGACTCCTGTGAGCCAAAGGCATACCAAGGCACCGGCAGGCGCACGGCGTTGAGGCCGATCTGCGCCATGCGACGGAAATCATCCTCGCTCACAAACGTCTCGTAATGACGGCGCATGCGCTCGTTATAGGCGGCGGTGCCCATGGCCTCCTGCAGCTCGGCCGCATTGGATGCACCGGTCGCCGCGTATAGCGACGGGGTCACCCAAGGCTCGGGAATAAACCAGCCAGAGAGATTAACGCCGAGTATCCTCTCCATCACTGCCCCCTTCGGATCGTGCAGGCCGAGCCTGCATCGTATTGCATAGGAAAAGTATCGTTTTGAGTATACCCGCGCGTGCGGACAGACGACCGAACGGTCTGTAAAGTGGCGCGAAAGTGGGAGGAATGTCTGAGCGGGCCCGAGATGGCGCGCCGAGATGTGCACGCACGTCGGAAGTAAGCGCCGGAAAGCGCGTCCCGTTTTTCGCAAAAGACTGGGATGCATTTTCCGCGGGTCCACATAAAAGACGATATGAGAAAGCCATTGGGGTCGCCTCCCCCGCGGCGCAGCTTCTTTCCGCGGGCTCGGGGTGCCACAATGGGCTTTGAGTATCGGCCCGTGCGGTAGCCCTTACCGCACCTGCGGGGAGGAGGCTTCCCATGCCCCATGTTACCTCCATCGGCCTGGACGTCCACGCGCGATCGGTCGCCGCCGCGGCGTTCAACCCCTTCACCGGCGAGGTGGTGCACCGCGACTTCGGGACGGACGCCGCCGAGATCGCGGAGTGGGCCCTCGGGTTCGAGGAGCCCAGGGCCTGCTACGAGAGCGGCCCCACCGGCTTCCACATGGCGCGCGAGCTGCGCGCGCTCGGCCTCGACTGCGCCGTGGCCGCCGTCTCCAAGATGCAGAGGCCGGCGGCGGACGCGCGCCGCAAGAACGACCGGCGCGACGCCGAGTTCATCGCCCGCATGCTCGCCACCCACAACATCGTGGAGGTCCCGCTGCCCGATGCGGCCGTCGAGGCCGCCCGGGACCTCGACCGCGCCCTCGACGACGCCACGGTGGAGTACCGCCGCGCCAGGCAGCGCCTCAACATGTTCCTGATCAGGCTGGGCCACGTCTGGGACGAGCGCAACGCCGACGGGACGAGGAAGGGATCCTGGACGCGCGCCCACTGGAGATGGATATCCGGGATCAGGCTCGAGGGGCCCCAGCGCGACGTGCTCGAGTACTACGTCACGGCCGCGAGGTGCGCGGAGTCGGATCGCCGGCAGCTCGAGAAGAAGGTGCTCGCCCTCGCCCGGACCGACCGGTGGCGCCCGGCCGTCGAGGCGCTCTCCTGCATCAAGGGAATCGACACCCTGACGGCCTTCAGGCTCGCAGCCGAGGCGGGCTCCTTCACGAGGTTCCGGACGGCCCCGGCCTTCGCGAGCTGGTGCGGGCTAGTCCCGTCGGAGCGCTCGAGCGGCGAGACCGAGCGGCGCGGCGGGATAACCAAGACGGGCAACCGGCTCGCCAGGACGGCACTGGTGGAGCTGTCTCTTATACACATCTCCGAGCCCACGAGACTACGCTGCATCTC
>URBA01000019.1 GCA_900545905.1 uncultured Collinsella sp. | reverse complement strand
CTTCTAGCTTCGTCGGCAGCGTCAGATGTGTATAAGAGACAGGTTTGTGTACGAATCCTCGCGCCCGTTGACCGACGCCGGGGTCCCCGCCATAATACTTTCGGTTCACGCACGAATCCGCTGCCAGAGACAGCCGGTGCAAACGGGCATCGCCCGCGAGCTTAATGGGACTTCCCGCCAGCCGAGGTGGTCGAGTAGATATGTCTTCTCGCCCCCGTCGCTCATGCAGCGCGGGGGCTTTCTTTTTGGACATGCCCCCGTCACGTCCTTGTGGCGGACCGTGCCCGGAAAGAATTCGAGGAGGTGTAATTCATGCCCCAGCAGTACAAAATCGACAAGGTTGCAGAGATCGAGTCCCGTATCGCCGAGAACGCCGGTCTGTTCGTCGTCAACTACAACGGTCTGACGGTTAAGCAGGCTCAGGAGCTGCGTCATCAGCTTCGCGAGTGCGGCGCCGAGATGAAGGTCTATAAGAACAACCTGGTCAAGATCGCTCTCAAGAACCAGGAGCAGCCCGAGATCGACGAGATCCTCGCCGGCCCCGTCGCTTATGTGTTCTACGAGACCGAGCCGGTCGAGGCCGCTAAGGCCCTTAAGGACTTCTCCGCTAAGTCCAAGGGCGTCCTTGAGATCAAGGGCGGTATCTCCGACGGCAAGGCCGTTTCCGCCGATGATGTTAAGGCTATCGCCGAGCTGCCCACCAAGGATCAGCTTCTCGGCCAGATCGCCGGTCTCATCTCCGGTTTCGCTCGCGACATCGCTGTCTGCGTCAACGGCGTTTCCTCTGGTCTCGCTCGTTCGATCCAGCAGGTCTCCGAGCAGAAGGCAGCCTAGTTGCTGTTTTCACCCGCGGCGGCAACGCCGCACCCCTGGCGCATTCGCGCCGTGTTTTAACTGATCTCCGTGCATTTGCACGGAAACCGAAAGGACTTAGAAATGGCTAAGCTTACCACCGATGAGATCATCGATGCTCTTAAGGAAATGACCCTTCTCGAGGCTTCCGAGCTCGTCAAGGCTATCGAGGACACCTTCGGCGTTTCCGCCGCTGCTCCTGCTGCTGTTGTCGCCGCTCCCGCTGCTGGCGCTGCTGAGGCCGAGGAGAAGACCGAGTTTGACGTCGTGCTCGAGGGCTTCGGCGACAACAAGATCCAGGTCATCAAGGCCGTCCGTGAGCTCACCAACCTTGGCCTGAAGGAGGCCAAGGAGGTCGTCGAGGGCGCTCCCAAGGCTGTTCTCGAGGGTGCCAAGAAGGAGGACGCCGAGGCTGCCAAGGAGAAGCTCGAGGCTGCTGGCGCTGCTGTCACCCTCAAGTAATCAGGCTTTCTCGCCAGATTCCTTTGCAGACGGGGTTCGCATTGCGAGCCCCGTCTTTTTTATTTTTCGGTCCCTCGGCATCGGTTGCTCAAACTGCCATGTTCTGTGATTTGCGTCGTATCGGGTGCCCTGCCGTTGGGCAATAAAATTGCACCATTCGAGCAATAATTTGCGTTGACCTGCTGAAGAATTGTCTCTGCCTTGTAGCGACATATAGTTCCAGCGGTAAGATGCTTGGGTATCGCAATTTGGTCTGCGGCTGTGTGCCGCACGCATGGGGCGCTTTTGCGCCTGCGAAAGGATCTTTGAATAACATGAAGGCAATCATCCCCGCCGCCGGTCTTGGCACGCGTTTTCTGCCTGGCACCAAGTGCACGCCCAAAGAGATGCTGCCGGTGCTCGACAAGCCCGTCATTCAGTACGTCGTCGAGGAGGCGCTCGAGCCCGAGGAGGTCGACGATGCCATCATCGTTACTTCTCCCGGTAAGCCCGAGCTACTGAACTACTTCCAGCCTGATCGCTCGCTCGAGAACCTGCTGCGCGAGCGCGGCAAGAACGCCTATGCCGATGCTGTCGCCCACGCTGGCGGTATGCCGGTCGACTTCCGTTATCAGTACGAGCCCAAGGGCCTCGGCCATGCTATTCGCTCTGCTGCCGACGCCGTGGCAGGGGAGAACTTCCTGGTTCTTCTGGGCGACTACGTTGTGCCTAACCGCGATATCTGCGACAAGATGCTCGCCGTTTCCAAGGAGCACGGTGGCGCTTCGGTTATCGCCGTCGCTGCTTGCTCGCCCGAGGAAGTCAGCCGCTACGGCGTTATCGCCGGCGAGCGCGTCGGTTCGCTCGAGGGCGCCGAGGGCGTTGCCGATGCCGAGCCGGGCGCTGTCTGGCGCATCGGCGGTCTGGTCGAGAAGCCCGCTCCCGAGGCGGCTCCGTCCAACCTGTACATCGTCGGTCGCTACCTGCTGAGCCCGCTGGTCATGGACTTGCTGGCAGATCAGCAGGCCGGCAAGGGCGGCGAGATCCAGCTCACCGACGCCATGGCCCGTTCGCTCGACCGCGAGGCCATGTACGCCGTCGTCATCGACCCGCTGTCGGGCTACGACACCGGCACTCCCTCTGGTTGGATGGCCACTAACGCCCTCATGGCTGCAAACGACCCCCGCTTTGCCGATGCCTTCTGGGACGCCATCGACGAGCGCGGCGGATTGATGCGCAAGTAAGCCTTCGGGCACCGACATTTACGGGCGTGGACCTCGGTTCGCGCCCGTTTTTTATAAGAGCTGCGATTGCTAGCTCTCTGTTCACATAAAATATATGAACAGATGTTCGATAAACATACATCTACCTGCGTGTTTTCTGTCGAAAAACTTTGCTACTCCAAAAACTCAATCGCGTCAAGGCTTTTCTTGCCCAACGGTCGGTACCTGATAAACTATTAGGTTGCGATAACTGGCGAAGCTATGCCTCGCCAACCCACCGAGCATTTCCGTGAAGGAGGAAAAACCTGGTGACCTACGCATACACTGCCACTGAGCGCAAGCGCGTCAGCTTCGGGAAAATCCCGGAGGCCATGGAGCTCCCCAACCTTATCTCTGTTCAAAGGGAATCCTTTGAGCGTTTTAAGGATGAGGGCCTTCGTGAGGCGTTCAAGGAATCCAGCCCCATCCAGAGTCAGAACCATGTTCTCGAGGTTACCTTCGGCGAGCATCAGTTCGGCGACCCCGCGCACACCGTCGAGGAGTGCCGCGAGAAGGATATGACCTATCAGGCTCCGCTTCTGACCGACGTCCGTCTCACCAACAAGGAGACCGGCGAGATCAAGGAGCAGCTCGTCTTCATGGGCGACTTCCCCATGATGACCGATCAGGGCACTTTCATCATCAACGGTACCGAGCGTATCGTCGTCTCGCAGCTCGTCCGCTCCCCGGGCGTGTACTACAGCTCCGAGATGGATTCGGGCAAGCAGATCTACAAGGCCCAGATTATCCCGTCCCGCGGTGCCTGGCTTGAGTTTGAGGTCGACAAGCGCGACCAGCTCATGGTCTCCATCGACCGTAAGCGCAAGCAGAGCGCCACGATGTTCCTGCGCGCCCTTGGCATCGCCGTCACCAACGACGACATCATCGAGCTGCTCGGCAACTCCGATGTGATCAAGCGCACCCTGGAGCGCGACACCGCCCTCACTCGCGAGGACGCCCTCATCGAGATCTACCGTCGCCTGCGCCCGGGCGAGCCTCCCACCGTGGACGCTTCCCGCAGCCTGCTCGAGGGCCTGCTCTTTAACCCGCAGCGCTACGATTTGGCCCGCGTCGGTCGTTACAAGGTCAACAAGAAGCTCAACCTCACCACCGAGGAAGAGGTCACGGTGCTCACCGACGAGGATATCGTCGCGACGCTGCGCTACCTGCTGTCCCTCGCTGCCGGCGAGCAGGGCTTCAAGGTCGACGACATCGACCACTTTGGCAACCGCCGCATCCGCACCGTCGGCGAGCTCGTCGCCAACCAGTTCCGTATCGGCATGAGCCGTATGGAGCGCGTCGTCCGTGAGCGCATGAGCTCCCAGGACATCGACGAGATCACCCCGCAGTCGCTCATCAACATCCGCCCGATCGTGGCCTCCATCAAGGAGTTCTTCGGTTCCTCGCAGCTCTCGCAGTTCATGGACCAGGCGAACCCCCTGACCGGTCTGACCCACAAGCGCCGTCTGTCCGCACTCGGCCCTGGTGGTCTTGCCGGCCACAAGTCCGGCTCCAGCCGCCGCACCAACGTGCCGACGGCCGTCCGCGACGTTCACAACTCGCACTACAGCCGCATGTGCCCGATCGAGACCCCCGAAGGCCCCAACATCGGCCTGATCGGCTCGCTCGCCCTCTACGCCCGCGTCAACGAGTACGGCTTCATCGAGGCTCCGTTCCGTCGCGTCGAGAACGGCGTTGCCACCGACCAGATCGACTGGATGACCGCTGACGAGGAAGAGAAGCACGTCATCGCGCCGGCCAACACGCCGCTCGATCCCAAGACCAACGAGTTCATCACGACCGATGCCGAGGGCAAGCTTGTCCGCCCGCACACCGTGATCGCCCGTACCCGCGACTTCGACGGCTCCTTCGGCGCTCCCGCCGACGTGCCCGTCGAGGACGTCGACTACATGGACGTCTCGCCGCGTCAGATGCTCTCCGTCGCAGCCACGCTGATCCCGTTCCTTGAGCACGACGACGCCAAGCGTACGCTGATGGGCGCCAACATGCAGCGTCAGGCCGTGCCGCTGGTTCACCCCGCCGCTCCCTATGTCGGTACCGGCATGGAGCGTCGCGCCGCTCTGGACTCTGGCGAGGTCACCCTGGCCAAGAACGCCGGCGAGGTCATCTTTGCCGACGCCGCCAAGATCATCGTCAAGCATGCCGGCGGCATGGACGAGTATCACCTGGCCAAGTACCAGCGCTCTAACCAGTCCACCTGCATCAACCACCGTCCGCTCGTGCGCGTCGGTGACACCGTTGAGCAGGGCGAGCCCCTGGCTGACGGTCCTTCGACCGATCATGGCGAGCTTGCACTGGGTCAGAACCTCACCGTGGCATACATGCCGTGGGAAGGCTTCAACTACGAGGACGGTATCGTCGTGTCCGAGCGCCTGGTGGCCGAGGACCTGCTGACGACCATCAACATCACCCGTCACGAGATCGATGCCCGCGACACCAAGCTCGGCCCCGAGGAGATCACCCGCGAGATCCCGAACCTCTCCGAGGATATGCTTGCCAACCTCGACGAGGACGGCATCATCCGCATCGGCGCCGAGGTCGGCCCTGGCGACATCCTGGTCGGCAAGGTCACGCCTAAGGGCGAGAGCGCTCTGACCGCCGAGGAGCGCCTGCTGCGCGCCATCTTCGGTGCCAAGGCCCACGACGTCCGCGACACCTCCCTTAAGATGCCTCACGGCGCTTACGGCCGCGTCATCGATGTCGTCCGCTTTAGCCGCGAGAACGGCGACGACCTGGCCCCCGGCGTCAACGAGCAGGTGCGCGTCTACGTCGCCCAGCGTCGTAAGATCCAGCAGGGCGATAAGATCGCCGGCCGCCACGGCAACAAGGGTGTTATCTGTAACGTTCTGCCGGTCGAGGACATGCCCTACATGGCTGACGGTACCCCGATCGACGTTATCCTCAACCCGCTGGGCGTTCCTTCGCGTATGAACGTCGGCCAGCTGCTCGAGTGCCACCTTGGCTGGGCTGCTGCCTGCGGTTGGGATACCGAGCAGGCCGACTCCGACAAGTACGTCCCCGGTCCGTTCTTCACCGCTACGCCCGTCTTCGACGGCGCCAAGGAGGACGAGATCGCCGAGGTCATTCGTCGTGCCAACAAGAACATGCTCAACAAGGCCACCGCTGCCTTTGGCGATCACATGCGCCCCGAGTTCGTCACCCAGCTTGACGAGCGCGGCAAGACTCGTCTGTTCGACGGCCGCACCGGCGAGGAGTTCCGCGAGCCCATTACCGTGGGTACGTCCTACATCCTCAAGCTCGGCCACATGGTCGACGACAAGATCCACGCCCGTTCGACTGGCCCTTACAGCTTGGTTACCCAGCAGCCTCTGGGCGGCAAGGCCCAGTTCGGCGGCCAGCGCTTCGGCGAGATGGAAGTTTGGGCACTGTACGCATATGGTGCTTCCAACGTCCTGCAGGAGATCCTGACCGTCAAGTCCGACGATACCGTGGGCCGCGTCAAGACCTACGAGTCCATCGTCAAGGGCGAGAACGTTCCTGTCCCGGGTATCCCCGAGTCCTTCAAGGTTCTCGTCAAGGAGATCCGCTCCCTCGCGCTGGACATCGAGCCCATGCACGATGCCGACGAGGACGCCTCCGCCCCTGTGACCGCCGAGGAGACCTCCGCTCTCGACGACCTGGCTGCGCTCGCCGGCGTTGACACCGACGTCGAGGCCGAGGATGCCGAGACCGCCGAGGCACCCGAGGCTGTCGCCGCCACGACCACTGATAAGGAGTAGTTGACTGTGGCAGATTTCGAAGCTACTGATTTTGACTCGGTAAAGATCTCCCTTGCCTCCGCCGACCAGATCCGTTCCTGGTCGCACGGTGAGGTCAAGAAGCCGGAGACCATCAATTACCGTACCCTCAAGCCCGAGAAGGACGGCCTGTTCTGCGAGAAGATCTTCGGTCCCGCCAAGGACTGGGAGTGCTCCTGCGGTAAGTACAAGGGCATCCGCTTCAAGGGCATCGTCTGCGAGCGCTGCGGCGTCGAGGTCACCTCGGCCAAGGTGCGTCGCGACCGCATGGGCCACATCGAGCTCGCCGCTCCCGTGTCCCACATCTGGTACTTCAAGAGCCCCACGAGCTTCCCGATGAGCCGTATGCTCGACATCAAGTCCAAGGACCTCGAGAAGGTTCTGTACTTTGCCAGCTACATCATCACCGAGGTTGACTACGAGGCTCGCGAGGCCGACGCCGACGACCTGCGCGAGGAGCTCGCCGCCGATCTGGAAGAGATCGATGCCGAGTGCGCCCGCCAGATCGAGTCCCTCAAGGAGCAGGGCGACCCCGAGAACTTTGACGAGTTCTCCGACGAGGAGCCGCTGACCCCCGAGGAGATCGCCTCCGGCATCGTCGACATCGAGGAAGAGTGCAAGGACGAGAAGCAGCTCCGCACGGACGCCTTCAACGCCTTCATGAAGCTCACCGAGCGCGACCTCATCTCCGATGAGCCGCTGTTCCGCGAGATGACCCGTTACTACTCCATGTACTTCAAGGGTGGTATGGGTGCCGAGGCCGTCCGCGACCTGCTCGCTGCCATCGACCTCCCCTCCGAGGCCGAGAAGCTCAAGGCCATCATCGCCGACGAGGATTCCCAGAAGCAGAAGCGCGAGAAGGCCGTCAAGCGCCTCGAGGTCGTTGACGCCTTCCTGAAGGGCGGCAACAGCCCCGCGAACATGATCCTGGACGTCATCCCGGTCATTCCGCCCGATCTGCGCCCGATGGTCCAGCTCGACGGCGGCCGCTTCGCCGCGTCCGACCTCAATGACCTGTATCGTCGCGTGATCAACCGTAACAACCGACTCAAGCGCCTGCTCGACCTGGACGCCCCTGCGATCATCGTGAATAACGAGAAGCGCATGCTCCAGGAGTCCGTGGACGCCCTGTTCGACAACGGCCGTCGTGGTCGCCCGGTCTCTGGCCGTGGCGGTCGCCCGCTCAAGTCGCTCGCCGAGGCTCTCAAGGGCAAGCAGGGTCGTTTCCGTCAGAACCTGCTGGGTAAGCGTGTCGACTACTCCGGCCGTTCGGTTATCGTTACCGACCCCAAGCTGCTACTGCACCAGTGCGGTCTGCCCAAGACCATGGCGCTGGAGCTCTTCAAGCCCTTCGTCATGAAGCGCCTGGTCGAGCTCGGCAAGGTCGAGAACATTAAGGGCGCCAAGCGCGCTATCGACCGCGGTGCCACCTTTGTGTGGGACATCCTCGAAGAGGTCATCGACGGCCGCGTCGTGTTGCTCAACCGCGCACCGACCCTGCACCGTCTGTCCATCCAGGCCTTTGAGCCGGTGCTGGTCGAGGGCAAGGCTATCCACCTGCACCCGCTGGTCTGCTCGCCCTTCAACGCCGACTTCGACGGCGACCAGATGTCTGTCCACGTGCCGCTGTCCAGCCAGGCTCAGGCCGAGGCTCGCGTGCTCATGCTCTCTGCGAACAACCTGCGCTCGCCGGCATCCGGCAAGCCGGTCAACATCCCTTCGCAGGACATGATCATCGGTGTGTACTACCTCACCCAGGTTCGCGAGGGTCTGCCGGGCGAGAACCACGTGTTCTCGAGCTTCGACGACGCGCTGCACGCCTATGACTGCCGCTCCGAGGTCGACATGCAGGCCAAGATCCAGGTCCGCGTGTCCGCTGCCGATGCCAACGTCATCAACGAGGACGGCACCCGTATCTTCCGCGTCAAGAACGGCAAGAACGAGTTTGTCGACTACGACGTCACCGGCAACAAGACCGCGCGCTTCGAGACCTCTATCGGCCGCATCATCTTCAACCGCCAGTGCCTGCCCGAAGATTACGAGTTCATGAACTACAAGATGGTCAAGGGCGACGTGGCCAAGCTGGTTGCGGACTGCTGCGATCGCTATCCCGAGGCCAAGGTCGGCCCGATCCTCGACGCCATCAAGTACTCCGGCTTTCACTACGCTACCCGCGCCGGCCTCACCATCTCGGTGTGGGACGCTCTCATCCCTGCCGAGAAGCAGGAGCTGCTCGATCGCGCCCAGGCCAACGTCGACCAGATCAACGAGTACTTCGAGGAGGGCTTCATCAACGAGACGGAGCGCCACATCGAAGTCGTTAACGAGTGGACCGCTTGTACCGACAAGGTCGCAGCGCTCATGCTCGACATGTTCGACGAGGAGAACCCGCTCTACATGATGGCCGACTCCGGCGCCCGTGGTTCTAAGACCCAGCTGCGTCAGCTCGGCGGCATGCGTGGCCTGATGGCAGACATGTCCGGCGAGACGATCGACCTTCCCATTAAGGCGAACTTCCGCGAGGGCCTGCTGCCGCTCGAGTACTTCATTTCGACCTACGGCGCCCGTAAGGGCCTGGTCGATACCGCATCCCACACCTCGGACTCTGGTTATCTGACCCGTCGTCTGGTCGACGTGGCCCAGGACGTCATCGTCCGCGAGGAGGACTGCGGTACGCACGAGGGCGTCACCTACAACCTCATCATCCCCGGCACCACCGACCTCAACACCGACCTCGTCGGCCGTTGCTTCATCGAGGACGTCGTGGCTCCCGATGGCACCGTGCTCTTTGAGCAGGACGGCTACATCGAGAAGGTCGCTGACATCCAGAAGATGGTCGATGCCGGCCTCAAGAAGGTCAAGCTCCGCGCGCTGCTCACCTGCCGCTCCAAGTACGGCGTGTGCCAGAAGTGCTACGGCTGGGATCTTTCCACCCGTCGTCCGGTCGCCATCGGTACTGCCGTCGGCATTATTGCCGCCCAGTCCATCGGCGAGCCCGGTACGCAGCTTACGATGCGTACCATTCACTCCGGCGGCGTCGCTGGCGTCGACGATATTACGCAGGGTCTGCCTACGGTCAGCCGTATGTTCGATATCGTCGGCAACGTCAACGAGAAGATCCTGGGTCGCGAGGCCGAGCTGGCTCCGTACTCCGGCCACCTCTCGATTAAGCCCGAGAAGTCCGAGTACGTGCTGACGCTCACCGACTCCGAGGATCACACCCGTGTCCTCGACGAGCGTCGCGTCCCCGCTTCGGTGCGCTTCATGCCCGAGATCGAGGACGGCTGCGAGGTTCGCGCCGGCGACCAGATCACCAAGGGCTTCGTTAACTTCCGTAACCTGCGCAAGCTGACCGACATCGAGTCGACGATGCACACCTTCGTCGAGAGCGTCAAGGACGTCTACACCAGCCAGGGCGTCGACCTGAACGACAAGCACATCGAGGTGCTCGCACGTCAGATGCTGCGTCGCGTTCAGATCACCAACCCCGGCGATTCCAAGTACCTGCTTGGTCAGTACGTCGACCGCTACGAGTTTGCCGACGAGGTCGAGCGCGTTGCCCGTCTGGGCGGTCAGGCTCCTGTGGCCGAGCCCGTCATCCTGGGTACGCTCAAGGTCGCGTCCAACATCGACTCCTGGCTGTCGAGCGCTTCGTTCATTCGTACCGCTGGCGTCCTTACCGAGGCTGCCATCGAGGGCAAGGTCGACCACCTGCTCGACCTTAAGTCCAACGTCATCGTCGGTAAGAAGATCCCGGCTGGTACCGGCCTCAAGCCGTACGCCAACGCCAAGCTGACGTATCGCACGGCCGACGGCTACGTGGACATCGACGGCCCGGCTTCGCCCAACGCCAAGTCGCTGCCCGAGTGGGCTCCTGTGGAGCTCAAGGACCTGGACGAGCAGCTCCCGCAGCAGCTCGACTGGGCCGGCTACGACGAGTTCGGTGGTGCTGACGGTTCGTTCACCCGCAACGGCCATACCATCTCCGCCGAGAAGGCTCGCCTGTACCTGTTCGACGACCTGGGCGTGTCGCAGCGCTGGACCAACAAGTTCAGCGAGGTCGGCATCGAGACGGTCGGCGACCTGGTCGGCAAGTCCGAGGAGGATCTGCTGCGCATCGATGGCATCGGTGCCAAGGCGATCGAGGAGCTCCGTGACGGCCTGGAGGCCCACGACCTGCTCTACATCCTCGAGAACAACGACGACGTTGCCGATGAGGAAGACCTCTCGCAGCTGCTGCAGATGGTCTTTAGCCCCGACGGTCCGGACGATATCCTGCTGGGTACCTCCGCTCCGACGCATCACGCCGACGCCGACGAGGAGCTCCTGGGCGCCCCGATCGACGACAAGAAGGCTCCCGCCAACGGCGCGATCAACGAGGACATGGCTTCCCTCGACGAGCTGCTCAACCAGCTCGTTGACACCGACGACGCCGAAGAGGCCAAGGACAACGACGAGGAGTAATTAGTTCCGCCGTTCTAACGAACGGCGGCGACCTCCGTCGCTGCGCGGCCCCCAGAGCTACAATCTGTCATTCAAAAGGCAGGGCATGACCAAAAGGTCAATGCCCTGCCTTTTTCATGCCACCTTGTACGCTCTGGGGGCCGCTCGCTTGCGTATGCTCAACCTGTTGCGTTCCGTTGATCCCTTGCCAAAAAGGGACAGGTTTATTTTGGTCGGTTTTTCATGCTTGAATTTGAAACATTTCGCCCGACAAGAGCGTATCTATGGTGAGGGCCTCATCGAGAACCATTAATGTCACCGGGAGGTGATTATGGAAGAACAAGCATTTAGACAGGCGGTTGAAGATCACAGAGATGTCGTGTTTCGAATCGCATTGACGTATCTGCGCGATCGTGCCGATGCCGACGATGTCGCTCAAGACGTCTTTCTGAAGTTACTCAAAAGCGATGCGCAATTTGAAAGCTGGGAACATCTTCGTCGATGGCTTATCCGGGTCACGATCAATGAATGCAAATCTCTCTTTCGAAAGCCATGGAGGCGTGTGGAGGATATTGAGAACCTGGCCGATGCGCTTTCGACGGCGCAGGAGGAGACCAAGGCGGTCCTGTCAGACGTTATGCGACTTCCGGAGCGATTCCGTATTCCTATCGTGCTCTATTACTATCTGGGCTTCTCGACTTCAGAAATTGCCGAGTTACTGCATGTGCCAGCCGCGACCGTTCGAACGCGTTTAGCTCGCGGCAGATCGAAGCTCAAGTTCATCCTAGAGGAGGGCGACCGTGAAATCCAACCAGATCAAGCAGGCCTTCGAGTCCGTCCAAGCCGATAGCGATCTTGCTGACCGTGTTCTTTATGCCGCTGCTGGCGAGCCGCTTCGCCGAAAGGGTCACGCGAAGCCTCTGTATGTTGCCGTAATCGGATGTCTTGCCGGAGTGCTGGCGACCGGAGGGGTCGCCTACGCTGTTGTCAATTCCAGTTATTTTGCCTCTGCCTGGGGAAACCATGGCAACGGAGAGTCCGTTACCTGGACAAATGGCGGCTCGTCGGGGACGAAATATACCTACACCAGAGAGTTTGGTGATGGTATCGCGCCCCAAAGCCTGGAGGGTGCAGTCCAGAAGGTCAATCTGTCCGTCGAGGGCAACGGCTATACGCTCGACATTCATGAGATGGCAATCGACGAGAACGGTTGCGGTGCTGTGACGTTTACATTGTCCAATCCGAATGGCGTTAACTACTACAAGCCGGCGGCAGAGCTTGGCGAACTTGTTCTCTATGGTGAAGAAGAAGGGGGCGTCAGTACACCCAGCATGAACTTCGGCGAGGAATGGGCTGATACACGCTGCACCATTGATAAAGACACATCAAGCGACACGGTCATTAACGGCACGATGTACTTTGCATCTTGGAATCGCGATCGAGATTTACGACATGCGGTCACCTGGAATATCAGTTGGACGGAGGGCAAAGGTGAGGATGCGAAGGTGATCGAGGTATCGACGCCAGAGTTTAACGTCGGAGCGCACGTCGATACAAAGGAGCTCCGCTCCGACGACTCGCCTCTCGAGATTAGCCCGTTTTCCATCCAGACGCACATCGATGATCTGGGCTATGAAGCAGTTGATCATAAACTGACCGTCAGCTACAAGGATGGATCGGAGCAGATTATCGAAGATGACGACGCAG
>URBA01000018.1 GCA_900545905.1 uncultured Collinsella sp. | reverse complement strand
GATCTACACTTCTAGCTTCGTCGGCAGCGTCAGATGTGTATAAGAGACAGGCTCCCCCGTTAAAGAACGGGGGAGCCCCTTGTTGCGTTTTGAATGGTGCGCTTGGCTTTGATGATTGATGATTTTATACGATTCAGTATAATTTCAGATAGACGCTAAAATGTAACCGAAATGAAAACGGTGATTGTACATGCTGATAAACTGCCTCCCAAAAAGACTCTTCTCTTTAGAGCTCGCTATCGACCCGGAGCCAGTTGAGATGCAGATTCCTCGCATGTATCTTGAGCGGTATTCGCTTCGCTTGGCACGGCTCGGCATGTCTAAACAGGGCCGTTTTATTGTTGCGGAACCAAAGGAACCGCCCAGTGTCATTTCGGCGCGAAATCTCGTCAGTGCGGTGCGCAAGTTAGATGTTCACCCGGTGGTAATTTGCTGGGATGCTATGGATTTAGGTTTTATGCGCGCGCTTTCTTCGGAGGGAATCGCATATATCCGAGATGAGCGAAATGCGTTCCTGCCGTTTATCGGAGCCGTTATTTCCGATGAGGTGCTGGGTGCTTCTCCCGCTGCTCCGCTTTCGCCCCAATCTCAACGAATCGTCCTAAATCTCATTGCGGGACGATGGGTTGACTGCTCCGCCGGCGACCTAGCGCGTCTGTGTGGCAAAAGCGCGGCAAGCGTCAGCGGCTATCTTTCGGAAATCGCCGCTATAGCTCCTGGGTTGATTATGCGGGACGGCAAAAAGCGTATATTGTGCGACGCCGGGCTGTCGACCGAGACGTTGCTAGATGGGTTTGAGGACTATCTTCGCACGCCAGTTTTAGAGCGAATCCGGCTCAAGAAGGTTATCGAGAGAACAGAGCTACGTGCCGTTGATGCGCTGCTTTCCGGTGTGTCTGCCCTTAGCTATATGTCCGACCTTGCCCATGAAGACTCTGCTCCAACCATTGCTCTCGAAAAATATCAGCTAGAGGCCTTGAAAGAGCATATGGGCGACAGATGGCTGGAGGCTCAGTGGTACGAACCGGCGGCAGTTGTGATTGAGGTCTGGTCGTATCCCGTGGACGCGCCGTCCGATATTAGTTTTGACGCGACGGGTTTGCAGTGTGTCGACCCGTTTTCCTTATACGTTGCTTGCGCAAAAGCAGATTACAAAGAAGATCGTCTGCTCGACGCGGTCGAACAGCTCAGGAGGACGATATGTCAAAAGTGAGGGGAATAGAGCGATTTGCCGATGCCATGAGCGGCTGTAAAGGCGGTTACGTCCTTATTGGTGGAGGGGCCTGCAGCGTTCTATTTGACAATGAGGGCGATTCGTTTAGAGCTACTGAAGACTTGGATATCGTCGTAATTGTTGATGGGGAAGGCGTTGAATTCGCCACTGCATTGTGGGCATTTATCAAAGCTGTCGGATATGAGACTGGGAAGGTCGGCGATGGAAAGTGCACTTACTATCGGTTCTGTTTGCCCGAAGGATCAAGGCAAGTCCTAGACTATCCCGGCCAAATTGAGCTATTCGCCCGACATCCTGATTTTGTGCTCGAAGATGAAACGAGCGAAGTGGCACCTCTTTCCTTTGACGGGGCCGTATCAAGTCTTTCGGCAATTATTCTCGACGATGGCTACTACGAATTTATTCGCGACAACGCAACGAACGTAGAGGGCATTACGTTGCTCGATGCGCTCCATATCATTCCCCTCAAGATGCGTGCACACATTGATATCAATAGGAGCTATGAAGAAGGGCGCCATTGCAACGATAAAGATCGACGAAAGCATCGCTCGGATATTGTTCGACTTGCGGGTTTGTTGCCGCCTTCGGCTCGCTTGGAGCTAATAGAGCAAATGAGGGCTGACGCCGGAGACTTCTTTGCGGACTTTTCTTCTTATGTAAATCGGCAGACCGATCGTAAAGAGAGAGCGCGTCTTCAGGACACATTATCGTTTCTCGAAAAGGTCTACCTATAGGCACCTTGATTCGTTATGTATGGTGAGGGGCTCTCCCGTTTGATGAGCGGGGGAGCCCCTTGTTGCTTTTTGATTGTCGTAACTAGCCAGAGGCTCGCCGGGACGGGACGCGGGGTTTGGTCGATCGCGAGTTCCGCACGAGCCGGAGAGCACTTAATGTGCTCTCCGTGCGAGTCAGGACTGTCCGAGCAGGCGACCTTATATGTCTGCCGCCCGGCGGCGGGGCTCCTCGCCTCGTATCCCTAGGCTAGTTCTTCAGCGAGTTCAGCGGCGCCGGGAAGCGTCCACCGCGATGGGCAAGCACGGTGCCGGCGTTGGGGTTCACCGGCATGATGGGCGCACGGCCGAACAAGCCGCCGTACTCGACGCAGTCGCCCACGCCCTTGCCGATAGCAGGAATCACGCGGACGGCCGTGGTCTTGTTGTTGATGACGCCGATGGCCATCTCGTCGGCGATGATGCCGGCGATGGTCTCGACCGGGGTGTCACCGGGAATGGCGATCATGTCCAGGCCAACGGAGCACACGCAGGTCATGGCCTCGAGCTTCTCGAGCGAAAGCGCGCCGGCCTCGACGGCGGCGATCATGCCGGCATCCTCGGACACGGGGATGAAAGCGCCGGAGAGACCGCCCACGCTGGAGCTGGCCATGACGCCGCCCTTCTTGACGGCATCGTTGAGCATGGCGAGCGCGCAAGTCGTGCCCGGGCCACCGCAGGTGCCCACGCCGATGATCTCGAGGATGCGCGCGACAGAGTCGCCAATGGCAGGCGTAGGTGCCAGCGACAGGTCGACAATGCCCTTCTCGACACCCAGGCGATGGGCGGCCTCGCGGCTCATGAGCTCGCCGGCACGGGTGATCTTAAAGGCGGTCTGCTTGATCTTCTCGGCAACCTCCATCATCGAGGCGGAGTCGGGCAGTTTCTCCAGGGCTGCCGCCATAACGCCGGGGCCCGAGACGCCAACGTTGATGACGGCGTCGGCCTCGCCACCGCCGTGGACGGCGCCCGCCATAAACGGGGAGTCCTCGACCATGTTGGCAAAGCAGACAAACTTGGAGGCGCCAACGGAATCCTCATCTGCCGTAAGCTTGGCGGCATCGATGATGGTCTGGGCGGCCATAAGCACGGCGTCCATGTTGATACCGGCGCGCAGGCTGGCGACGTTGACGCTGGAGCAGACGCGGCTCGTGGTGGCGAGCGCCTGGGGGATGGACTGGATGACGCGGCGGTCGGCGTCGCCGATGCCCTTCTGGACGAGCGCGGAGAAGCCGCCCAGGTAGTCGATGCCGAGCGTCTCGGCCGCGCGGTCGAGGGCATGCGCGATGGGGGTGAGGTCCTCATCCTTGCAGCACGCGGCAATCTGCGCCACCGGGGTGACGGAAACGCGCTTGTTGACGATGGGGATACCGTACTCGCGCTCGAGGTTCTCGGCGGTCTCGACCAGATGCTCAGCCGTGTGCGTCACGTGGTCGTAGATCTTCGTGCACATGCGGTCGAGGTTCTCGTCACCGCAACCCATGAGCGAAACACCCATGGTGATGGTCCTGATGTCGAGGTTCTGCTCCTCAACCATGCCGCGGGTTTCCGCGATTTCTGCGGGCGTGATCGCCATCCTTGCGCTCCTATCTGCCAAAACGAGCATAGTCTTTTCTATTCTAACGTGCCGCACGTGCCAAGTGGCGCATGCGGCACGTTTTGGTGCTCGGTTGTTTCCGTTGTGTTACTGCCCAAAGACCTCTTCGGCGATACGAGCGCTTTCGGCGGCGTCCTTGGCGTAGTAGTCCGCGCCGATCTGCTTGGCGTATTCGGGGGTGAGTACGGCGCCGCCTACGATGATCTTGACGCCCGGCACCTCGGTATGAAGCAGCTTGATGGTCTCCTCCATGGCCACGACGGTGGTAGTCATAAGCGCCGAGAGGCCGACGAGCTTAATGTCACGCTCCTTGACGGTCTTGAGCACCTCTTGCGGGTCGACGTCGCGGCCTAGGTCAAAGACGGTATAGCCGTAGTTATCGAGCAGCATCTTGACGATGTTCTTACCGATGTCGTGGATGTCGCCCTTGACGGTGGCCACGCAGATTTTGCCCTTGTCGGCAATCTCGCCGGCGGGCATCAGGCGCTTGATGGTGTCGAAGCCCACGCGCGCGGCTTCGGCCGAGGCCATAAGCTGCGGCAAGAAGAACTTGCCCTGGTCAAAGAGGACGCCAACCTCGTCGAGGGCGGGGATAAAGTGATTGTTGATGAGGTCCATGGCGTCGTGGTCTGCCAGCAGACGCTCGGTCTCGGCAGCGATCTCGCCTTTGCGGCCCGAGACGACCATGCGACGAATCGGGTCGTCGTTGCCGTCGGTGCCGGCGGTGCCAGCAGCGGACACGGTGTCGGTCGATGCGGCCTGAGCTGCTGCCGGGTTTGCGGCGATCTTGTACGGATCGGTCCAGCCGGCGTAGCGCTCGATGTAGCCGGTCGAGCCCTCGTCCTCAACGCTCAGGACGCGATAGCTGTAGACGGTATCCATAAAGCGCTTGGAGCCCGGGTTCATGATGGGGGCGTCCAGGCCCGCGCCGAAGGCGGCGGCCAAAAAGACCGAACCCAGCAGCGGGCGGGCAGGCAGGCCAAAGCTGATGTTCGACACGCCGAGCGCGCATTTGACGCCCAGGCGCTCCTTGCACAGGGACATGGCGCGCAGGATCTGCTCGGCCTGGCGTTGATTGGTCGAGGCGGTCATGACCAGGCAGTCGATGAGGATGCGGTCCGGGCCAATGCCGTAGCGGGCGGCCTCGGCCACGATGCGCTCGGCGATGGCGAAGCGGGCCTCGGCGGTATCGGGGATGCCGCCTTCGTCGAGCGTAAGGCCGACGACGTTGGTGCCGTAGTGGGCAACCAACGGAAAGATCTCATCCATGATCTGCTGCTTGCCGTTGACCGAGTTGATGATGGGCTTGCCGGCGTAGCGACGTACGGCGGCCTCGACGGCGGCGGGGTCGGTGGAGTCGATCTGCAGCGGCAGCAGCGTGGAGCCCTGGAGCTGTTCGGTCGCCTGTTGGATGATCTTGACCTCGTCGATCTCGGGCAGGCCCACGTTGACGTCCAGGATGTCGGCGCCCTGCTCCTGCTGGCTGATGCCCTGGCTCACGACGTAGTCCAGGTCGCCGTCGCGCAGGGCCTGCTGCAGGCGCTTTTTGCCGGTGGGGTTAATGCGCTCGCCGATGACAGCGATCTTGTGGCCGTCGCAGGGAAGGTCCACGACCGTCTGAGCGCTCGTGACCGACATGCTGGGCTTGCGGTGGCGCGGGCTGGGCGTGTGGTTATCGATAAGCGTGCGCAAGGCGGCCATGTGCGCCGGCGTGGTGCCGCAGCAGCCGCCCACGACGCTCACGCCGTCCTCAATCATGCCGGCGACAGCCTCGGCGTATTCGGGTGCCTGGATATCAAAGACGGTGTTGCCGTCGTCGTCCACATGGGGCAGTCCCGCATTGGCCTGCACCATAACGGGCTTGTCCGTAACGGTGAGCATACGCGCGGCGAGTCCTCGGAGCTCGGCCGGGCCCTGGCTGCAGTTGATGCCCAAAACGTCGGCGCCGATGGCGTCGAGGGTGATGGCGGCGACCTCGGGGCTCGTGCCCAAGAAGGTGCGGCCGTCTTCCTCAAAGGTCATGGTGGCAAAGACGGGCAAGTCGGAATTCTCGCGGCAGGCGAGGACTGCCGCCTTGATCTCGGCAAGGTCGGTCATAGTCTCGATAATAAAGAGGTCCACACCCGCGGCGACGCCAGAGCGCACCTCCTCGGCAAAGAGGTCGTAGGCCTCGTCGAAGCTGAGGGTACCCAAGGGGCGCAGCAGCGCGCCGATGGGGCCGATATCGCCGGCGACGTAGTGGGCACCGGCTGCACGGGCGCAGGCGACAGCGGCGGCAAAGACATCTGCCACGGTGGCGGTACCGTCGAGCTTGTGGGCGTTGGCGCCAAAGGTGTTGGCGGTGATCACGTCGCAGCCAGCCTCGACGTACTGGCGCTGAATGTCGGTAATGACCTGGGGTTCCTCAAAGTTGAGCAGCTCGGGCAGGGCGCCCGCCTTCATGCCAGCGGCCTGCAACATGGTGCCCATGCCGCCGTCGAACAGCAGGTGTCCCGTGCCCTCGATGGCCGCACGCAGGCGATCGTCCTTAATGCGCAGATCGTCGATCGTGCGCGTCTTGTACGTGGCACCGTTGCGACGTGCGGCATCAACGGGTGCCGCCAATGCAGTGCCGTCAGAATCATGAGTGATAAGCGGAGTAAACATCGAGGGCTCCTAATGGCTGGAATAGCAGGTGGTGTGGGCGGCGCGGAAGCGGCAGTGCTCGCGCATGCGGCAGATATTGCAGGTGGGGCGGCTCTGGGCGTCGTGGACCTCGCCGTCGAACAGACCGATCACCGCGGTCACGCTCTTGGTGGGCATGAGCAGGCTGGTGGGCGTGACGGTAAGCCCGATGAGCCGCGTGGCGTTGAGCGCGTCCACGATTGAGCGCTGTGCCGTAAGCGGGCAGTCGCCGTAGCCGGGACTAAAACGCCAGTTGCCGGCGAGTCCGTGTGCGGCGGCCGCAGCCTTAACCTGCTGGTCCATCTGCTCGACGGCGGCTTCTACATAGGCAGAGCATGCGGCGTCGAGCACAGCTCCCTCCAGGGGCTGCTGGGCTCCCGTGGTACGCAGGCGACGCTCGGCGTCCATGCCGAGGGTGCATGCCATGAGCGCGGCAAAGCGGGCATCTTTGAGATGTCGATAGATATCGCGACCTCGCAGCTCAACGTTGGTGCCGACCAAGCGAATGCAAGGCTCACTTTGTTCGTCCACGCCCGTGGCATCGACGGCAAACACGCGGCGCACGCCACGAGGCTCAATGTCCAGTTCCAGACGCTCGACCACAAGCTCAATACGTCGTGACAGCTCGGGCTCAATCTGCTGGCCGCCGTAACCCAGATACCGCAGCATCTCGGCACGGTCGACACGGGGATGGTGCGCAGCATCGACACGGTAAAGCGCCGGCGACGCAAGGTCGGCCGGCACTTCGACAGCGGTTGTATCGATGTGCGGTTTTTCCATTACCCCAGGCGCTCCATAATGGTCGCGGCGATCGCAGGACGGTTCATAGTGTACAGGTGCAGGCCGTCGGCGCCGTGCTCCTTGAGGTCGCAAAGTTGGCGGGCGGCATAATCTACACCGGCTGCCTGCAGGCTCTCGGGGTCGTTCTCGTACTTGGCGAGAATCTTGATGACGGGGGAGGGCAGCGACGCACCGCACATAAAGACCATGCGGCTGATTTGCGACTTGCCCATAAACGGCATGATGCCCGCGGTAATGGGCACGGTGATGCCCGCCTTGTCGGCAAGCTCGCGGAAGCGGTAGAAGCACTCGTTGTCAAAGAAGAGCTGCGTCACAAAGAAGCTCGCGCCGGCGTCCTGTTTTTGCTTGAGGTATTCGACCGAAGCGTTGAGGTCCTCACAGGCAATGTGGCCCTCGGGGTAGGCCGCGGCGCCCACACAAAAGCCGGCGTCGACAAGCTCGGGGATGAGGTCACGGGCGTAGGCGTAGTCCGAGGCGGGCTTGTCATCCTCGGTCGCGCCAGTGGGCAGATCACCGCGCAGGGCCAGGATGTTTTCTACGCCGGCGGAGCGGTATTCGTCGATCTTGGCGGCGATATCGGCGTGTGAGCGGCCCACGCAGGTAAGGTGCGCCACCGAGAGCGTATTGAATTCGCTCGTAATCATATGCGCGATGGGGGCGGTGGTGGCGCCGTTGCCCGAGCCGCCGGCAGAGCAGGTGACCGAGACAAAGCTCGGCGAAAGCTTGCACAGATTGCCTGCCACCTCGCGAGCCGTGTTGAGGGTAAGCTCGCCCTTGGGCGGGAACATCTCAAACGAAACGGGTGCGGTGCCCTGGGATGCTGCCTGCTTAAAAACCTCGTCGACGCGCATATCGTGCTCCTCTAGATACGTAATAGTGTGATGTGTTGTAAGGATTCTACAGCACCACTGTGTCACGGTGGAGTTTCACTCGCTATTCGGGGATACCAATCAAAGATGCCTTGCTATCGACATTCCCTATAGCAGAGCGGTCAATCTAGGATGGGGCTATAAAGACTGGTATCTGATGCGAAATACCAGTTAATAGAGCCCCATCCCAAATTGACTACCCTTAAACCATGGGGAGAGGTCTGCAATTTATACAGTTGATTGGCTGTTGAGGGCGGCAACGCCGCCGCGATGCGGTAACCTCATTGATTGGTTTCGCGACAGCAACATAACGGTAATGTTGCGGAAACACGCCGAGTCTAAGCTATGACTCGTTCGTTAGTAATCAACACCGCTTCTCACGCGGTGCCGATACGAAGGGAGTTCCGTATGGCCGAACTTACTGACCGCTTCGGGACCATGGTGTTCTCGGAGGAAGTCATGAAGGACTACCTCCCCAAGGACATTTGGAAGCGCCTTGCTGCAACCCTCGAGGACGGTGAGCCGCTCGACCTGGATGTGGCCAACGCCGTTGCCCATGCCATGAAGGTCTGGGCCATCTCCAAGGGCGCGACACACTACGCGCACTGGTTCCAGCCGCTTTCGGGCATTACTTCCGAGAAGCACGACAGCTTCCTCGAGCCCAACCACGACGGCACCGCCATCACCAAGTTTACGGGCAAGAACCTCATCCAGGGCGAGCCCGATGCTTCCAGCTTCCCCAACGGCGGCCTGCGCGCCACCTTCGAGGCCCGTGGCTACACCGCTTGGGATCCCACCAGCCCTGCCTTCATTAAGGACGATGTCCTGTGCATCCCCACGGCTTTTTGCTCCTACACGGGCGAGGCCCTGGACAAGAAGACCCCGCTGCTGCGCTCCATGACCGCGCTCTCGCGTGAGTCCAAGCGCGTTTTGGCGCTGTTTGGCAAGACCCCCAAGAAGGTCGTTCCTTCCGTGGGCGATGAGCAGGAGTACTTCCTGATCAAGAAGGACGCTTACCGCAAGCGCAGGGACCTGGTCATCACCGGTCGCACCCTCTTTGGCGCTGCCCCCTGCAAGGGCCAGGAGCTCGAGGAGCACTACTTTGGCGCTATCCGCCCCACCGTCTCGGCCTATATGAAGGACCTGGACGATGAACTGTGGGCGCTTGGCATTCCTGCCAAGACCAAGCACAACGAGGTCGCTCCCTGCCAGCATGAGCTCGCCCCTGTCTACGGCGAGGTCAACGAGGCCATCGACCAGAATCTGGTCATGATGGAGAAGATGAAGCTCATCGCCTCCCGCCACGACTTGGTCTGCCTGCTGCACGAGAAGCCCTTTGAGGGCATCAATGGTTCGGGCAAGCACAACAACTGGTCGCTTGGCACCGAGTCCGAGAACCTGCTCGATCCGGGCGACACCCCGCTCGACAACCTGCAGTTCATCGTCTTCCTCACCGCGGTGATCGAGGCCGTCGATAACTATCAGGAGCTCCTGCGTGCCTCTGTTGCCTCGGCCGGCAACGATCATCGTCTGGGCGCCAATGAGGCTCCTCCGGCGATTATGTCCATCTTCCTGGGCGACCAGCTTACCGAGGTCGTCGAGAAGATCATCGATGGCAAGGCTTCCGTCCATGCCACGCGCGGCGTGCTCGACCTGGGCGCCGATACTCTGCCCAAACTGATGCAGGACAACACCGACCGCAACCGTACCTCCCCGTTCGCCTTCACCGGCAACAAGTTCGAGTTCCGTGCCTGCGGCTCCGAGCAGAACGTCTCCGACTCCAACCTGGTGCTCGATGCCGCCGTGGCCAAGTCGCTCAAGTCCTTCGCCGACGCGCTTGAGGGTACGCCCGAGGATGAGTTCCAGGACGCCGCGCTCGAGTACTGCAAGAAGGTCCTGACCGACCACCAGCGCATCCTCTTCTCCGGCGATGGCTACTCCGACGAGTGGCCCGTCGAGGCCGAGAAGCGCGGCCTTGCCAACAACAAGACCACGGCCGACGCTCTGCCCGCCTTCGTTTCCGATAAGGCCATCGCGCTCTTTGAGGAGACAGGCGTCCTGACCCGTGCCGAGGCCCAGTGCCGCTATGACTGCAAGCTCGAGAAGTACAACAAGCTCATGAACATCGAGGCCACCACGATGGTTCGCGAGGCGCGTCGTACCTATCGTCCGGTCATTACCGCCTATGCCACCAAGGTCGCTAAGGGCCTTGAGACTATTCGTGCCGCCGGCGCTGAGGCCGCCATGCAGTGCGAGCAGAACACGCTCAACAAGCTCTGCAACGGCATCACCACCATCAACGACTCCATCAAGGCGCTTGACGCCGTGCATCAGAAGGCTGAGGCCCTCGATAACCAGGAGCAGGCCAACGTGTACGCGCACGAGGTCGTTCCCGCTATGGATGCGCTGCGCGCCGCCGTGGATGCCATGGAGGAGATCGTGGCTGCCGACTACTGGCCGGTCCCGACCTACGACGACATCCTGTTCTACGTGTAGAACGTAACTGACATATCGTCACGGTATTGAGCCGGGGTCCGCATCATGCGGGCCCCGGTTTTTGTTTGCGAAGGACGCTTTGAAGCCCGTTTTGCACCTGATTCGCCCACGCAATAAGGGGGCGTGGACAAAAAACGTCAAATATGAGTACTGTCACAAGTCCTGTAGCATTATTTTTTTTTGCAAAATATGCAGTGTTACACAACATATGTTCAAGTACTTAGCTGATAAACGCCTGCAATTCTTCCGCCGTAGGACGCCTTGTGTCCAAATCGCCTTCTGATGGCATGAAATCGCTGTTACTAAATTGGTAACAGTACTCATATTTGCTATCTTTTGTCCACGGGCCCTTGGATGACAGTGAGATTTTATGCCTTCGGGGTTCGAATCCCGGCGTATGGGTAGCAAAAAGCCCGCCACCACGGGGGTAACGGGCTTCTCGATTTAAATGGTGCCCCCAGCGGGATGTCCGCGTGCGGCTGGCGCCGCCCGCTTTCGCTGCGTCGCTTCGCTCCTTGCGTGCTGCGCTGGAAAACGCTTGCGCGTTTCCTCAGCTCCGCACCCTGCCGGGTTCGAATCCCGGCGTTGGAGAAGAAAAAAAGCCCGTCACCGCAAGGGTAACGGGCTTTGCATTTCAAATGGTGCCCCCAGCGGGATTCGAACCCGCGATATCCACCTTGAAAGGGTGGCGTCCTTGGCCGCTAGACGATGGGGACAGCGGGAAAGAGTATAGCAGACTTTTTTGTCGGCGCGTATATCTTTGGCAAACTGGAAAACCACCACAAAGGTGCCTGTCCCCTTTGTGGTAGTGGGGCGTTAGGGGAGGAGCTTCATGGCGGCGTCGTGAGCGGTGTGCTCGTAGGTGTCGTCGAGGGGCTTGAGCGGCAGCAGGGCTGTGGCCTGCGCATCGCCGCGGCGCTCGAGGGCGTGCGCGATCAGCCAGTCGGCGAGCTCGGGGTTCTTGGGTAGTGCCGGCCCGTGCAGGTACGTGCCGATGACGCCCTTGTAGATGAGGCCCTCAAAGCCATCGTCGCCGTTGTTGCCGGTGCCCGCGACGACGGACGTTCCGAGCGGCGTGACCTCTGTATCGAGCAGGGTGCGGCCGCCATGGTTCTCGAATCCCACAAAGGGCTCGGGTGCCAGGTCGGTCTTAACGGCGACGTTGCCGATCAGGCGGTCGGAGCCGCGTACGGTTTCGGCGGCAATGACGCCCAGACCCTCGATGCGATCCTCGCCCATATAGTACGAACGGCCGAGCAGCTGATAGCTGCCACAGATGGCAAGCAGCGAGCCGCCATCCTTAACATAGGCCGCGACCTTGTCTTTTTGGGCGAGCAGCTCGTGTGCCACAGCTAGCTGGTCGCGGTCGGAGCCGCCACCCATCATGACGATATCGGCATCGGTCAAATCAAGCGTTTCGCCCATACGGACCTCGTCTACACGCACGGGAATGCCGCGCCAGGCGCAGCGGCGTTCGAGCGCGATAACATTGCCGCCGTCGCCGTAGAGGTTAAGGGCATCGGGGTACAGATAGACGATGCGCAGCGGGCGCGAAAGCTCGACCGGCGCAATATCGGTGGGGACAGCGCTACCATCGGCGCACGGTGCAGCGTGGGCGGCAACCGTGGCCGCATCGGTGCCTTTGAGTCCGTCGAGTTCTTTGACCAGCGGCGGGAAGGCCGTGTAGTTGGCGACGGCATAGAAAGTGTCGCCGGCGGCTTCATCCGCAACGGCACCGATCGCCTGCTCGATATTCGAGATAATCGCGGCATCGATGCCGGCGTACTTGAGGCGTACCTGCATGTCGTGCGCACGCGTGCCTCCGGCAAAGGCGACAAGACCCGGCGCGTCGGCGATGCGCTCGAAGTCGACATCGTAGATCCACGAGACATCGTGGCCGTCGGCATCGTTATCGTTTAGGAAGAAGGCGCAGAGCCTGCCACCTGCCGTTTTAATGGACTGGATCTGGCGATCGAAGCCCACGGGATTCTTGGCCAGGTTGGCCTCGACGGTGCGGCCGGCAATATCCCAGCGACCCATGCGACCGCCTGCGGGCACGTAGGCGTCGAGCGTGGGCTGCAGGCGTGCGGTGTCTACGCCCAGCTCGTGGGCGGCGAAGAAGGCTGCGGCTACGTTGTAGACCTGTCTCTTATACACATCTGACGCTGCCGACGA
>URBA01000017.1 GCA_900545905.1 uncultured Collinsella sp. | reverse complement strand
CAGGTAGATGCCGTCCTCGTACAGCTTGACCATACTGTCTCCCACTCTGCCCAAAAATTTGAGCGCATAGCATACATTCGTTCAATATCGTGCCATAGAACGGTTGCAAGTGGGTTACGAATCTACACGTTCACTTTATCTCGGTAAAGTAAAGGACGAGCACCTTGCATCACTCTTCTGACAAGGAGTGTCCCAAAGTGCCGGCACAAAAGGAACGTCCCCAACTGCCAAGTGCCGCAAGAATGTCCCCTTTGACCAGTCATTTAAGAACGTCCCCAATGACTACCGCATCCGGAGCAAGGCATAGACCTTCTGGTCATGCCTTGCCTTTTGAATGACAAATTGTCGCTCTGGGCGGCGCGCAGCGTCGACCGGTCCGCCGTTCGGTAGAACGGCGGAACCTGAGGGCGCAGCGTCGAGCCGTTACGCGGTTCGTAGAACCGCGTAACTAGTTAGTACATCTTTGCGCCGGCAGGGATGGAAGCGTCGAGCTGGATCAGGTTGAGGCGCTCCTCGCCCTCCTCCTCGTGGATGGCGCTGATGAGCATGCCGCAGCTGGGGATACCCATCATCTTGCGCGGAGGCAGGTTGGTGATGGCGAGCAGGGTCTTGCCGACCAGGTCCTCGGGCTCATAATAATCGTGAATGCCGGAGAGAATGGTACGGTCGGTGCCGGTGCCGTCATCGAGCGTAAAGTTCAGCAGCTTCTTGGACTTCTTGACGGCCTCGCATGCCTTGACCTTCACGGCGCGGAAGTCGCTCTTGGAGAAGGTATCAAAGTCGACGAACTCCTCAAACAGCGGCTCAACGGCAATCTTGGAATAATCAACCGTGGGCTTAAGCGGCTTGACGAAGGGGCTCGCGGTGTTGCCGGCCTCGGCAGCCTTGGCAGCAGCGGCACCGGACTGGAAACCCTTCTCGGGCTTCATGTGCGGGAACAGCAGCACGTCGCGGATGGATGCCTGGTTGGTGAGCAGCATGACCACGCGGTCGATACCGATGCCGATGCCGCCCGCGGGAGGCATACCGTACTCGAGGGCGCGCACGTAATCCTCGTCGTACTCCATGGCCTCGTCGTCGCCCCCGGCCTTCTCGGCCATCTGGGCAGCGAAGCGCTCGGCCTGGTCGACCGGGTCGTTGAGCTCGGAGAACGCGTTCGCGTACTCGTGGCCGGCGATGACCAGCTCAAAGCGATGGGTCAGGCGCGGGTCATCCTCAAAACGCTTGGCGAGCGGGCTGACCTCGATGGGGTAATCGCACACGAAGGTGGGGTTGACGATGGTGTCCTCGCCCAGCTCATCGTAAATCTCGGCGATGATCTTGCCAGCGGTCCACTCGGGCTTAATCTCCAGGCCCTTCTCACGCGCGGCAGCAGCAAGCTCCTCAGCAGGCGTGTCGATGGTGACCTTCTTGCCGAGCACGTCAGAGACGATGTCGGTCATGGGACGACTGGCCCACTCACCAGAAAGGTCGATGGTCTGGCCCTGATACTCGATGACCTCGGGGTTGCCGATGGCCTTGTTTGCAGCCTTGATAACGCCCTGGGCGAGCGCCTTCATGCCCTCGAGGTCGGAGAAGGCGCGGTAGGCCTCCATCGTGGTGAACTCGGGGTTGTGCGTGAGGTCCATGCCCTCATTACGGAAGATGCGGCCGATCTCGAACACGCGCTCAAAACCGCCGACGATGCAGCGCTTGAGGTGCAGCTCGGTGGCAATACGCAGGTAGCACTCCTGATCGAGTGCGTTAAAGTGCGTGATGAACGGCTTGGCCGTGGCGCCGCCCTGGATGGTCTGCAGGATGGGGGTCTCAACCTCCATGTAGCCGTCGGACTCCATAAAGCGACGGAAGGTGGAGAGGATCTGCGAGCGCTTGCGGAAGGTCTCGCGAACGTCGTCGTTGGCGATCAGGTCGACATAGCGCTGACGATAGCGGGTCTCCTTGTCGGAGAGGCCGTGGAACTTCTCGGGCAGCGGGCGAACGGCCTTGGACAGCAGCGTCGCGCTCTTGGGGGCAACGGAAAGCTGGCCGCGCTTGGTGCGCACGACCACGCCGGTCACGCCCAGGATGTCGCCCAGGTCGAGGGCCTTGAGCGTATTCCAGGCAGCCTCGTCCATGTCGTTGATGCGGCAGAACAGCTGAATCTCGGCAGTCGCATCGCGCACGACGATGAACATGATCTTGCCCTGACCGCGCTTGGCGACAACACGGCCGGCGATCTTCACGACGTCCTCGGTGTCCTCGCCATCGGCAAGCTCGGCATACTTAGCCTCGATGTCGGCGACGTAGTCCTCGAGTTCGGAGTGCTCGGGATAGGGGTTCTGGCCCGCCTCGAACAGGGCGGCGCGCTTGGCCAGGCGGGTGGCGCGCTCGTCGTTGAGCGTCGATGCCTGATCGGCGGCGTTCTGGTTCTCTGCCATAAGTTAGCTCCTCAAACTAAAACGCTCCCCAGGATTCGGTCCCAGGGAGCGAAAACATACCTTTACGCGGGACCGTGGTCTAGCGTGCGATCTTGGCGATGGTGTAGATGCGGGTCTTGCCGGAAGGCGTAACGACCTCGACGGAATCGCCCTCGCCGTGACCGATGATGGCGTGACCGACCGGAGACTCGTTGGAGATCTTGTGCTCGAGCGAGTTAGTCTCGGTGGTACCGACGAGCGTGACGTCCATGAGCTCACCGTTGGGGTCGACCAGGGTGACGGTCGAGCCAATGGAGACGGTCAGGTCGCCCGTGCTGGCAGCGATCTGAGCGTTGGCGAGGATGGCCTGGATCTCGGCAATGCGAGCGGCGTTCTGAGCCTGCTTGTCCTTAGCGGCGTCGTACTCGGAGTTCTCCGAAAGGTCGCCGAACGCGCGGGCTTCCTTGATGTCCTCGACGATCTCCTTGGCGTAATCGCCCTCACGCCAAGCGAGCTCCTCGACGAGCTTCTGGCGGCCCTCAGCGGTCAGTACGATCTGGCTTGCGTCCATACGGATATCTCCCCAACTCTGATCAAACAATCAACTGTCAACAAAACGAAAAAGACCGGCTAGCCTGCGGGCAAGCCGGTCAGGTGCTCACCCCAAAGGGATGGGACTACTCTGCGTCCGCGTCGCTGTCCTCTGCCTGCTTCTTCTTGGCAGCAGCGAGCTTGGCCTCGAGCTCTGCGATCTCCTTGTCCTCCTCGGACTGCTCGACCACGACCTCCTCGGCCTGCTTGGTCTCGGCCTTATCGTCGCCCTCCATACCCTCGCGGATATTCTTGACGGTAGAGCCGAGAGACTTGCCGAGCTTCGGCAGGTTCTTAGGCCCGAAGATAATCAGGACAACGACGAGAATAATGATGAGCTCAGGAGCCCTCAGTCCAAACATGTAGACCTCCACAATACAGCGAGACAAGCTCGAATGAGTATACCGCGGGTATCGCGGTATCACAACAATAGCTAAAAAAAGGGACCGCAAGAAGCGGTCCCTCCTCATGCTCTGGTCGGGTTGACTGGATTTGAACCAGCGACCCCTGCGTCCCGAACGCAGTGCTCTACCAAACTGAGCCACAACCCGTTAGCTCGACTATAGTAACAAAGATTTCCGTCGTGTGCCAGAGAAATTTTTACTTCTTTGGCGCTTCAATGCGAACCGTGTCGGAAACGAGCTCCGTTGCATAAGCCCACCAGCCGTTTTGTTGAGCGTCTGCCGCAAGATTGACTGCCGTGGCGGCGGTATCGCAGAGAGCAAACGAGCAGGCACCCGAACCGCACACGTTTACGGCAACGGTACCGTCCTGTGAACGAAGCCAGTCGAGCACCGTTTGAATCCGCGGCTCCATCTGCGCGGAAATGACACCCAGGTTGTTGTCGACGAGCGCGTAGGCCGCCTCTGCGTCTCCCGAGCGAAGGGCAGATGCGATCGCTCCGGGCTTGTCCGCAGGCGCTGGGGTCTCGTCAAAACGTCGATAGGCTTCAATTGTTGAAACGCTTGCCTCGCGCGGCTTGACCAGCACGACGGGTGTCGCGGGCAGTGCGGGGTACTCGGTTGCCAGCACGTCTCCCCCACCCACGTAAAATGCAGGGCTGGCATGCAAAAAGAAGGGAACGTCGGCGCCAATGCCGCGCGCGATGTTGTCCAGCGCGGGATCGGCACGGTCGATACCCCAACTCTCTGCCAAGGCGACAATGACCGCCGCGGCATCCGTCGAAGGACCGCCCAGGCCGGCGCACAGCGGAATATGCTTCTCGATCGTCACGCAGATGTTGGCCTCGCGACTATAATGCTCGGCCATGGCAACCGCAGCCCGATACGCCGTATTCTTTTGCATGGGAAAATCGGATGCCGGAACCGTCTGGACGGTCAGCTCCTGTGCCGGAGCGACCGTCACGGTATCGGCTAGGCCGACGGCTGCCATCAGGGAATCGACCTTGTGGTAGCCGCGGTCGTCACGCTCGGTATGGACCCCCAGGTAGAGGTTAATCTTTGCCGGCGCGGAAAGAGTCAGAGACCAATCGGTCACTGTTAGTGCTCCTCGAGCTGATTGCCGAGCGGGGTGAAGATATGCTCGCCGCTCTCGGGGTCGAACAGCTCGACCTGACCGGTGAGGACATCGATATACTGGTAGGACTGACGCGACTTGCGGCCGCGGCGCTCATCGACCTCGACGATAAAGACGGCGGGGTGGACGCTCTTGATGGTGCCCATGCGCTCGACGACGCGGGTGCGGCCCATGTTGGCCTTCACCTTAACGCGATCGCCCACCATATCGGTCAGCTTCTCGTGGATGTCGTCGACGTGATTGACTTCCATCTCTTCCATGAACAGGGCCTCCAGAAGGTGCAATTCAAAAAGGGGATAATACCCCTAAGATAGACAAAACTCTAATACTATAGCACCCTGTTGCAGCCATGCGCAAGTAGCTAAAAAAGCCCCGTCCCAAATTAGCTACTTACAGGTTGTCGGTGTCCAAGACGATAGTGAAGGGACCGTCGTTGACCAGGTCGACTTTCATGTCAGCGCCGAAGATGCCGTGTGCCACGTGCTCGACGTCTTCACGCACGAGCGTCAGGAAGTACTCGTAGAGCTCGTTGGCGACATCGGGTGCGCCGGCATCCGTAAACGACGGGCGGCGACCGTGGCGGCAGTCGGCGAACAGCGTGAACTGCGACACCACGAGCACCTCACCGTCGACATCGGCAAGCGACAGATTGGTCTTGCCGTTCTCATCCTCGTTAATGCGCAGGCCGCGGAGCTTACCCCACAGTTTATCGGCCTCGGCGCGTGTGTCGCCGTGACCCACGCCCAGCAGCACCAGGTACCCGCGTCCAATGCGGCCCACGCACTCGCCGTCGACCGTCACGCCGGCGTTGAGCACGCGCTGCACCACCGCACGCACGGCCTACTCCTCGCCCGTCAGCTTGGCGGACAGGTGCTCGAGCGCATGGAAGCGGTGGCTGATGGCGTTCTTCTCGTCCGCCGTCAGCTCGGCCATGGTCTTGCCCGGCGTATCGACCGGCAGGAACAGCGGGTCGTAGCCAAAACCGTGGTCACCGCGTCCCTCGTGCGCGATAACGCCCTCGCAGGCGCCTTCGCCATAGGTAACCAGACCGTCTTGGTCGATGAGCGCAACGACGCTCATAAAGCGCGCGGTACGGTCCTCATCGGCCACGCCCTCCAGGTTCACGAGCAGCTTGGCGTTGTTGGCGGCATCGTCGCCGTGGACGCCCGCGTAGCGCGCGCTATACACGCCAGGTTCACCGTTCAGGGCATCGACGACCAGGCCCGAATCGTCGGCAATAGCCATAAGGCCCGTCTCCTCGACGGCGGCTTGCGCCTTGATGATGGCGTTCTCCAAAAACGTCGTGCCGTTTTCCTCGGGGTCCTCAAAATCGCCCAGCTGGCCGAGCGCCACAAAACGTACCTCGGGCATGACTTTGCCCAAAATGGCCTCGATCTCGGTGAGCTTATGGGCGTTACCCGTAGCCACGACGATGGTCGCCGCCGGATCGAGCGTGTCGATATCAATCTTTTCAAGTGCCATGGCTGGCCTCCTTGTCCGTATAGCAAAGCCGCCCAGGGGTAATTGGCCTTGGCCCCTCTCCCCTCTTTGGCGGCAGAAACCTTACAGTTCGTCGTTTCCGCAGATAAAACCTGCCAAAATAAACCTGTCCCTTTTTGGCAAGTTAGGCGATGGCTTGGCGCTGAAGCTCGATGAGCTCGGCGATGCCTTTGTCGCCCAGGTCGAGCAGGGCGTTGAGGCGCTTACGGTCAAAGGGCGCCTGCTCGCCGGTGCCCTGGAGCTCGATCATCTCACCGGTGTCGGTGGCGACGAGGTTCATGTCGACTTCGGCATGGCTGTCCTCGGAATAATCGAGGTCAAGCAGCGTATTGCCGTCGACAACGCCCATGGAGATGGCGGCCACCTGGCCGGTAAGCGGGATGCGCTCGATTTTGCCCGCCTCGACCCACATGGCGAGGGCGTCGTGCAGCGCCACCCAGGCGCCGGTAATGCTCGCCGTACGCGTACCGCCATCGGCCTGGATCACGTCGCAGTCGACGGTAACGGTGTACTCGCCGAGCGCCTTCATGTTGACGACGGTACGCAGGCTGCGGCCAATGAGGCGCTCAATCTCCATGGAGCGGCCCTTGCGGTTGGCGTGCTCGCGCTTGCAGCGCTTGCCGGTCGACGCCGGCAGCATGGCGTACTCCGCCGTTACCCAACCGGCCTTGGCGCCCTTGCGCCAGCCCGGCACGCCCTCCTCGATGGTGGCAGCGCACAGCACGCGCGTATCGCCAAACTCGGCCAGGCACGAACCGTGGGCGTGCTTCATAACGCCGCGGGTGAGCTTAACGGGGCGCAGCTCATCGGCGGCGCGGCTGTTGGCGCGGTTGACCTGCATGTACTCCATGGAAATATCCTTTCGGCAAAAGGTGTGGCGAAGACTTTGGCGGCGGCCTTACATCTATTTCAGCTCATCGATATCGATATGCTCAATGCTCTTGAGCGGCTGACCAAAGATAAAGCTGCCCGCCACCGCAAACTCGGCAATGTTATCGGCCGTCGTGGCAAAACGATGCTGCGGCTCGGCGGCGTCGCCCGCCAGCTGCTCGCGGCGCGTGAGGATATCGGTCAGCTCGCGCGTGGTCTCCTCGGCGGAACTCACGACGCGCACCCCAGGCCCCAGCGCATGCCGGATAGGTCCCACCAACAGCGGAAAATGCGTACAGCCGAGTACCACGGTATCGATACCGTGGTCGCGCAGCGGCTCAACCGTGGCGCCCACCAGCGCACGCACGGCAGGCGTATCGAAGATATCCTCGTTCTCGAGCCACTGTTCCTGCAGATGCGCGCCCGAGGCGAGCTCGTGCTCGACCACCTCGACAAAGCTCGAGGCAGGACAGCCGTATACGTCGACACCGGCATCCAAGTCCTGGATGGCGCGCGTATAGGCGCCCGAGCGAATGGTGAGGTTGGTGGCGAGCACGCCCACGCGGCGCGTGCGGGTGCTGTTGATCGCCGCGCGCGCACCCGGGGCAATCACACCGATCACGGGAACATCGAGCACCTGCTGGGCCAGGCGCAAGGCAGCGGCGGTCGCCGTGTTGCAGGCGATGACCATGATCTTGACGTCGTGCCTCGACAGCCAACGGCCCGCCTGCAGCGCAAACGAGCGCACTTCGTCCTCGGTGCGGGTGCCGTAGGGACAGCGCTTGGTGTCGCCAAAGTAGTAGACGGACTCGTGCGGCAGCGCCGTGGCGATCGCACGCGCAACCGTCAGACCGCCCAGGCCCGAGTCAAACACGCCGATGGGGCGCGTGTCGCCCGCCAGATTCTCGATATCGGACATTACCTCACCAGATTCTCTCTCGAAAAGATATGGCTCAGAACGATAGGACCGCACTACGAGCGGGCCGCGACGAGCAGCTCTGCCGTTGCCGCCCAGCCGTCGACAATCTTTCCGCGCGTGACGTAGGCGTTATCGCAGGCATCCAGGAACTCGGGCGCGCCGGCGCTGGTCAGGCCGTTCTCGACCAGGCAGAACGTGCCCACGTGGTCGGCCATGTAGAAGTCGGACTCGGAGTCGCCGAGCGCCAACGTCTCCTCGCGCTCGATCCCCAGGTGCTCGCAGAAGCGCGCAATGGCGACGCCCTTGTTGAGACCCGCCGGATTGATGTTGAATGCGCGACCGTCCTCGACGCGATCGAGCTCGAGCGTCGTCGGCTTGGACAGGTGAGTCAGATGGCCGTTGCAAGCCCACACCAGGCCGCAGCCGGCCTCGTCCAGGATGGCCTGGACCTCATCGTCGGGCACATCGCCGCGCATGCCAACGGTGACCTCACGGTATTTGTAGCCAGTCGACATGTCGTTGTGGTACTCGATCTTGTGCGGCCAGCGGGCAAGGATCTTCTCGCACACGCCGGTCTGCTCGATCACCTGGTGCGGAGTAAGGCCGCAAGAGGGGTCGTAGGGCATGTCGCCGGTCAGATACTCCCAATCGTTGGCTTTGAGGTCGTACATAACCAGGCCGCCCATCTCACCAATGTAGGAGTTGAGGCCGAGCACGCGCGCGTCCTCGTGGATCATGGTACGGTTGCGGCCCGAGGTGGGGACCACCTGGATGCCGGCGCGAGCGAGCGCCACGACAGCTTCGACGAGCTTGGTCGAGGGGTTGCCGTCATTGTCGCGCAGCACGCACGAGCCGGGCGCGAGCATCGTGGCATCCAGGTCGGTAAAGACGTACTTGACCTTGGCCAAGCGCTCGCGCATCTCGCCCGAAAGCTCGGCAACGGTCGGCAGGGTATTGTGGGACATGGTTACTCCGTTTACGTAGAAAGGTTTGGACTTGGACGGCATGTTTTGATTGAGGGAACACGCTTATGGCGACAGCGCACTCAGGGCGCCGCCGCCATCATGGTTCATTAGTCAAACTGGGTAACATCGATTAGGCGATTGGCCAGCGAAAGGTCGCTCTCGATGGGCACGAACTCGTCGCCCACGTGCATGAGCTCCTCGTCACCCTTTGCCAGCAGCAAGACAATAGTGGGAGCATCGGGGTTGACGTACTCCTCGCGCGCCGCCTTGAACGCCGCATGCACGGCGGCTTCGCGATCGAGGATGATCTTGTTCGGCGTATCGTCGGGAACATGTTCGGCAAGCTCGCGACAGACCTTCATCGGGTCCTCGTGAGCCGGGTCCTCGTTGGCAAAGATCATCAGGTCGGAATATGGTGCGGCCTCGCGCGGAAGCTGCTCGCGGCGCTCCTGCGCCTTGCCGCCGGCAGCGCCAAACACTGCGATGACCGGGCTGGCAGGAAAGGCGCGTTTGACCGACGAGAACAGCGAACGGAACGAAAGCTGGTTGTGCGCGTAGTCGACGACGCAGATCACGCGGCCGTCCTTCGACTCCACGACCTCCATGCGGCCCGGCACACGCAGCTTGGAGAGGCCCTTCTTGATAGCCTCGATACCGATGCCGATCTCGCGCGCGGCGGCGATAGCGACCAGCGCGTTTTCCACGTTAAAGTCGCCCGCGATGCCCAGCAGAACCTTCTCCCCCGCCTCGGACTCGTCGGCACACAGGCCATGCAAGTTGAACTCGATGCTAAAGCCGACCATGCGTACGTCGCTCGCCCACAGGCTTGCCTCGGGATGCTCGACGCCAACGGTCACCAAGCGCTCGGCCGTCGACGCTGCCTCCAGCACACGGTCAACCTCTTCGGTGCCCAGATTCACCACGGCGGTCTTTGCCTGGTCAAAGATCCTGAGTTTGCTCTCAAAATAATCCTCAAACGTGGGGTGTTCGATCGGCGAGATGTGGTCGCGGCCGATGTTGAGGAAGCACGCCACGTCAAACGGCAGATTCTCGACGCGTTGGTACTTGAGCGCCTGGCTCGAGACCTCCATGACCATGGACTGGCGACCGGACGTGCGGCAGTTGGCGATATGGCGCCAGACCTCGGGGGCCTCGGGCGTAGTATTGGTGCTCTCGTAGCACTCGATGCCATCGTCGGTGCTTACCGAGCCAATCATGCCACAGGACTCGCCTGCTGCTTTGATGATGGACTGGAGCATAAAGGCCGCCGTGGTCTTACCCTTGGTACCGGTAATGCCCACGATCTTAACGTCCCGATCGGGGCGGCCGTAGACCTCGGGCGGCAGCAGCGCCATCGCCGTACGCACGTTGCGAACAACCAGCATCGCAGCACCGCTCTCCTTCGCCAGCGGCTCCAGAGACTCGACCAGCGACTCCTCGCACACAAATGCGACGGCGCCCGCATCGAGCGCCATGCTCAAAAACGCGGGCTTAAAGGCAGCACCTTTGCAAAAGAACACGTCACCTGCCGAGACCGCCCGCGAATCAAACGAGCAGCCGGTCACAGCACGCTCGTCAACCTGCTCTGATGCGCGCAGCTCGCCGCACACATCGAGCAGTTTGGCAAGCGTATCGACCGTGGTCACGGTCGCGGAATCCGAATAGTGCATCTTTCACCTTTCTCAGCCATTTGGCAGGGACAGTTTTTATAGTAACTGAAACGCACCCACGCAAAAACGGCTCCCGGAGGAGCCGTTACGCGCAGGCGTTCGTAAGCCGAGGCTAGGCAGCCTGAACAGCGGGCTGGTCCTCGTCGATAAAGAAGCGCTTGTACCACACCAGGAACACGAGCGGCGTATAGATCTTGCGCTGGAAATCGCCCTTGCCCGCAAAGTGCAGATCGAGCAGGTGCATGAGCTCGTCGGTATCGAAGAACTCGCTTGCCCACGGCGCGGTGAAGTACTCCTTGACATAGTCGTACCACTTTTGCTCGCGCAGCCAGTAGACAATCGGCACCGGGAAGCCCACCTTGGGACGGGTGGCCCACTCATCGGGCAGCGACTTGTTGGCAGCGTGGCGGAGTACCTGTTTGTTGCCGTTCTCGTTGATGCGGTAGCGGTCGGGAATGTGCTCGGCGAACTCCATGACTTTGCGGTCCAGGAAGGGCACGCGCAGCTCCAGCGAATGTGCCATGCACATCTTGTCGGCCTTGAGCAGAATGTCGCCCGGGAGCCACATGTTCATGTCCAGGTACTGCTTCTTGACCAGTTCGGGCTGACCCTTCACGCGTGCGTAGATGGGTGCAGCGAGCTCAAAGGCGCCGTCGCCGGTGTTGTACTCGGGCTTGAGCACGCCGTCGACCTCGCGCTCCGGCCATACCAGAGCCTGTCCCAGGAACGACTTCTCGGGGATCTCGGCACCCTTGACCAGGAAGTTATGTCCCTTGAAGTACGGCATATGCAGCGCCAGGTTACCGAGCGCGCGACGGATGGGCAGCGGCACCATCTTTTTGTACTTGCGCACCGGGACCGTATCCTCGTAGTAGGCGTAGCCGCCAAAGAGTTCGTCGGCGCCTTCACCCGAAAGCACGACGGTAACGTCCTTGCGGGCCATCTCGGCCAAGAACCACAGCGGCACGGAAGACAGGTTGGACTGCGGCTCGTCCATGTGATACTGGATGTCCTCGAGCGCACCGAAGAACTCGTCGGCGGTAATCATCTTGCGAACGTTCTCGACGCCGAGCTTATCGGAAAGCTCCTTGGCGTAGTTGGTCTCGTTGAAGTTCTTGTAGTCAAAGCCCACCGAGAAGGTCTTGTCGGGCATGAGGCAAGCGGCGATGTAGCTGGAGTCGACGCCACCGGAGAGGAACGACGCGACCTTGACGTCGGCGATGCGATGGGCCTCGACGCTCTCGTGCACGACCTCGTCCAGCTCGTCGACGTACTCCTCGAACGGCTTCTCGACGGCAGAGTAATCGCAATCCCAGTAGCGCTCGATGTTCATCTTGCCGGTCGGGATGTCTACGGTAAAGTAATGCGCCGGCGGCAGCTTGTAGACACCCTCGAAGAAGGTCTCCTCGGTTGCCGAATACTGCAACGTCATGTACGGACGCAGAGCCTTTTTGTTGACCGCCTTGTGGAAGTGCGGGTAGTCCAGGAAGCTCTTGATCTCGGAACCAAAAAGCACGCCCGGAGCGCCGTCGCCCGCATCGGCCATGGGATAGTAGTAGAGCGGCTTGATGCCAAAGATATCGCGGGCGCCAAAAAGCTTGTTCTTCTTCTTGTCCCAGATGACGAAGGCGTACATACCGCGCAGGCGATCGAGGACGGCCTCGCCCCACTCCTCGTAGCCGTGCAGGAGGCTCTCGGTGTCGGCGCCGCAGTGGAACTTGTAGCCCTTGGCCTCGAGCTCGGAACGGAGTTCTTGGAAGTTGTAGATCTCGCCGTTGAAGACGATAACGACGCTGCCGTCCTCATTGGCCATGGGCTGAGCGCCGGCCTCGGTCAGGTCGAGGATCGACAGGCGGCGGAAGCCCAGGGCAACGCGGCCGTCGATAAACTGACCGCCCATGTCGGGACCGCGATGGACAATGCGGTCCATCATCTTGGTGAGCACCTCGGATTGGTTATCCGTCCCACCGACAAAACCGACAAAACCGCACATATACTATCCCCTCTGCTGTTGCTGGGCATCAAATCGAATCAGTAGCTTTTGAGTATACCCGAGGGCGTAAAGAGGGGCGGAATGTTCAGGCAATCTCAACTGAATCAGCTCCGCTGTGACACGCGCCGGTTACCTTTAATGGATATGAGATGAATGAGGCGATTGTTTTGCTATACTCTCTCCGCACGGGCGATTGGCGCAACGGTTAGCGCAGGTGCTTTACACGCACAAGGCTGGGGGTTCGAATCCCTCATCGCCCACCACTGATTTGATAGGCTCCCAGCTATGGGGGCCTTTCATTTTTGGGCCCAGCGCATGGGATTCGAACCCGCAAGGGTGCGGAGCTGAGGAAACGCGAAGCGTTTTCCAGCG
>URBA01000016.1 GCA_900545905.1 uncultured Collinsella sp. | reverse complement strand
CTTCTAGCTTCGTCGGCAGCGTCAGATGTGTATAAGAGACAGCCAGCGAGGATGATGCGCTTGCGGGTCTTCTGGATATCAGGATCGGGAACCGGCACGGCAGACAGCAGCGACTGCGTGTACGGATGGTGAGGCTCGCTGTAGAGCGTCTTCCAGTCCGAAACCTCGACCATCTTACCCAGATACATAACGGCAACGCGATCGGAGATGTGCTGCACGACGGACAAGTCGTGGGCGATAAACAGATATGCGGTACCGAACTTGTCCTGGAGCTCCTTCAGTAGGTTCAGAACCTGGGCCTGAATGGACACATCCAGAGCGGAAACCGGCTCGTCGCAGATAATCAGCTTGGGCTTCAGCGCAAAAGCGCGGGCAATGCCGACACGCTGACGCTGACCGCCGGAGAACTCATGCGGATAGCGGTTGATGTGCTCGGGGTTCAGTCCAACGACGTCGAGAAGCTCGCGGACGCGCTCAATGCGCTCCTCCTTGGTACCCACGCCATGAATGGTCATGGGCTCGGAGACGATCTCGCCGATGGTCATGCGGGGATTCAGCGAAGCATAGGGATCCTGGAAGATAAACTGCATCTCGCGACGCATGTCCTTGATCTCATGCTTGCTCATCTCGGCAACATCTTTACCCTGGAAGAACACCTTACCGGCGGTCGGCTTGGTCAGGCGCATGATGGTACGGCCCGTGGTGGACTTACCGCAACCAGACTCGCCGACTAGGCCAAAGGTCTCGCCAGGATAAATCTCAAAAGAGATGTCGTTTACAGCAGAGACGACGCGCTTGGAAAAACGCTTGGCGAACATGCCGGACTCAGCGGGGAACTCCTTAGAGAGGTGCTCGACCTTCAGCAACGGAGTACGCTCGTTGGTATCTGCCATTACGCCTCGCCTCCCTTCTTGGAATCCTTGCGCGTACGGGACGTCTCAGGAGCGTTCTTGAGAAACTCGGGGTCACCGGAATAGTGGCACGCAGAATAGTGGCCGGACTCGGTGACAACACGCTCGGGGCGCTGCTTGCGGCACTTATCGGTCGCATAGGGACAACGAGGCGAGAACACGCAGCCCTCGGGCAGGTTCATGAGCGAAGGCGGGTTGCCGTGAATCGGCGTAAGCGGCTTCTTCTCTTCGATGGCCTGCTCCGGGATGGAGCGGATAAGGCCCCAGGTGTAGGGGTGGCGGCTCTCGTAGAAGATTTCCTCAGCAGTACCGAACTCGACGGGACGGCCGGCGTACATAACCATGATCTTGTCGGCCATATCAGCGACAACACCCAGGTCATGGGTAATCATGATGATGGCGTTGCCGTTCTTCTCCTGCATTTCCTGCATAAGCTCAATAATCTGAGCCTGGATGGTAACGTCCAGGGCAGTCGTGGGCTCATCGGCAATCAGAATATCGGGATCGCAGGCAAGAGCCATGGCAATCATGACGCGCTGACGCATACCGCCAGAGAACTGGTGCGGATACTCATTGACGCGCTTCTCGGGTTCAGGAATGCCAACGAGGTCCAAAAGCTCGGTGGCGCGCTTGAGCGCCTCCTGCTTGGAGTAACCGCGATGCAGACGAAGGCCCTCGCCCACCTGCTTGCCGATCTTATAAACCGGGTTCAAGGAGGTCATAGGATCCTGGAAGATCATCGCGATATCGTTACCGCGAATGTGCTGCATCTCTTCCTCGGTCATCTCAAGGATAGAACGACCGCGATAGCGAACGTCGCCGCCCTCAATCTTTCCCGGAGGCATCGAGATAAGACCCATGATGGTCATGGCGGTCACGGACTTGCCAGAGCCGGACTCGCCGACGACGCCCAGGGTCTCGCCGCGATCGAGCGTGTAGGAGACACCGTCGACAGCACGAACGACGCCATCCTCGGTGTGGAAATACATCTTAAGGTCATCGACCTCGAGCAGATGCTGGCCCTCGGGAACCGGCTGGTCCTTCAGGTCCACATAGTTCTTGTTCTTCTTCATCCTTATGCGTCCTTCATCTTGACGTCGAGGGCGTCGCGCAGACCATCACCCAGCAGGGTGAAGGCGAGCACCGTCGAGAGAATTGCCAGACCGGGCATGATCATCATCCAGGGAGCAGTCAGAAGATACTGCTGACCGTCCTGAATCATGGAGCCCCACGAAGGCGTAGGCGGAATAACGCCCATGCCGAGGAAGGACAGTGCGGACTCGGTCAGAATGGCGCCACCAATGTTCATGGTCGCGTAGACCACGATGGAGGCGACGGAGTTCGGGAAGATGTGACGCACGACGATACGAGCATCGGATGCACCCATCGCGCGTGCAGCGTCAACATAGTCGTTTTCCTTGACCGTCAAGATTGCAGAGCGGAAGACGCGCGCAATCGAAGGCCAGCCGAGAATACCGATGGCGATAAAGACGTTCTGAAGACCACGGCCGATAACGGCGATCATGGCGACAACGAACAGCACGTACGGGAACGCCAGGAAGATGTCCGCACAGCGCATGATGATCGTATCCCAGATGCCGCCGTAGAAACCGGCCAGAGCACCCATGACCAGACCAATTAGCGTGGAGATCGCGGTGGCCATAATTCCGACGGACAGCGAAACGCGCGCACCGTAGATAACGCGGACGAGAATGTCGCGACCAAGGGCGTCGGTGCCAAACGGGTGCTCTGCACACGGAGCCAACAGCGACGTCTCGGCCATGGTAGTCGAGTCGGAAGCCGTCGGCGACCCGAGCCAGGGCTTAGCCCACAGGTCGGCGGTCAGGGCAACCACAACGACGATGATGATCCAGCAAACACCGATAACGGCGAGCTTGTTCTTACGAAGACGCTTAAAAGCGTCGCCCCACATCGTGCGGGACTTAGCGGGAGCAGATGCGGCCTTAGTGGCGGTAGCCTGCCCCTGAGACTGAGAATCAGTTTCCTGCATGAGACGTACCTCCCTTAGGCCTTATCCGACGGACCGCCAAGGCGGATGCGCGGGTCGAGGAATGCATAGCTAATGTCGACGAGCAGGTTGATCACCATGACGACGACGACGATGAGCGTAACGCCGCCCATAACGATGGGCCAGTCACGCATGCTAATGGCGCGATAGACCTCATAGCCGATACCGGGCCAGTTAAAGACCGTCTCGGTCAGGATGGCGCCCGAAAGCATGCCGCCAAAGTCGACACCAATATAGGTAACGACGGGGATGAGTGCATTCTTAAGCGCATGCTTGATGATGATCGCGCGATTGGAGAGACCCTTGGCCTTTGCCGTACGGATGTAATCCTGGTTCATGACGTCAAGCAGCTGCGAACGCATAATGCGGGCGGCATAAGCGGTCGAAACCGAAGCCAGCGTAATGGTCGGAAGCACATAGTGCATCCAATCCTGATACTGAGAGCTGGCACCGCCGGCACCCGAAATCGGCATGGAGAAAGCGCCGCCGGTGGCATCCTTAAGGATGACGCCAAAGAACAGCTGCAGCAGCATACCGAGCCAGAAGGCAGGAACGGCAACGAGGATCGACGTGGTCAGCGTTACCAAAATATCCCAGAAGGAGTAACGCTTTACTGCCGAAATGATACCCGCACCGATACCCATGATTGCCTCGAGCACGATGGCGCACGCGGCAAGTTTGACCGTATACGGATACTTCTGGGCAAAGATTTCCGTAACCGGCAGCTTGCGCTGATACGAATTGCCCAGATCGCCATGAAGCAGGCCGTTCATGTAATACAAGTAACGGTCCACGAGCGACGTTTGAACGGGGTCGCCGTTCTCGTCAAGGATCGCGTTGCCGTCCTCGTCCGCCTGGACCAGGTGATAGCGCACGCGAAGTTGAAGCTCCACCTCGGGGGACAGAGCCTTGTCTCCACCGATCAGCTTGATCGGATCTCCCGGCACGATGTTCTGGAGGGCGAACAGAATCAGCGTAACGCCCAAAAATACCGGGATGAACTGAAGCACACGTTTAACGATGTACTTACCCATACCACTCCCCTATCTAGGGATTAACCTAAATGGGATGCCGATCGCCAGACCGGCATCCCAAAATTACCATCAGCCAGTTTACCCCAGGTTAGGGAGAACTGTATGTTTCCCATGAGGTCTACGTAAATACTTGACCCTCACGGAAGCTGCAAACTCTTAGGCGAGCTCAGCGGTACCCAGCTCGGCATGCTTCTGCGGATCGACATAGAGGTGCTTGATGCGATCGGAGCCGACGATGGTGTGCGTGTAGAACATAATCGGGATGACCGGGCAGTCGGCAGCGACCATTGCGTCGGCCTCCTGCATCTTAGCGACGCGCTCCTCGTCGTCAACAATAGTACGAGCCTCGTCGACCTTGGCGTCGAACTCGGGGTTGTTGTAACCGGAGCGGTTATCGCCACCGAGGGAGTCGGAGTGGAACAGCGGATACAGGAAGTTGTCCATGATCGGGTAGTCGGCAATCCAACCCAGACGACCGAACTGATAGTTAAAGTTCTGATACTGCTCGAGCAGGGCAGACCACTCAGGGGTATCGGAGACAGCGGTAACGCCAACCTTGGCGAGGTCGCCGATGATGGACTCCATGATCTCCTTGTGACCGCCGTCCTGGTTGTAGGAAAGGGTCACGTTAATGCCACGATCGCCGTTAGCGCCAGCGGGAGCAACCTTGTCGAGGTACTCGTTAGCCTTGTCGACGTCGTAGGCGCAGAACTCCCATGCGCCCTCCTTGTAGCCATCGATGCCCGGAGGAACAATGCCGTCGGCAGGGGTACGGGTACCCTTATAGATGGTCTTGCAGATGGCCTCACGGTTGATGGCCAGGGAGATGCCCCTGCGCAGGTCGGCGTTGTTGAACGGCTCGGCCGTGGTGTTGCAGGTCAGATAGTACGTGGAAGGCTCGGCGCCGAGCAGCATGCGCTCGCCGTCGCCCATGGTGTAGCCGTCCTTGGACACGCCGCGATCCTTCTTGGCAGCGTCGATCTGAGCAACGGGAACGTCGCAGATGTCAAGGTTACCGGCCTGGAACTCCTTGTAGGCGGTCTCCACGTCCTTGATGACCTGGAAGTGGATGCCATCGATCTTGGCCTTGTCGCCATAGTAATCGTCGAACTTCTTGAGGTTGATCTCCTGACCATCCTCCCACTTGCCGTCCATCATGAACGGGCCGTTACCGACCGGTGCAAGATAGAAGCTCTTGACATCGGACTCGGCGCACTCGGGAACCGGGGCCAGAGCCGGGTGAGAGGCGACGAAGGGGAAGTCGGCGTAAGCGGAAGACAGCTTGACGACGAGGGTCTCATCGTCGGGGCAAGTAACACCGCTGAGCTCGGTTGCGTTACCGGCAAGCAGGTCGTCATAGCCCTCGACCATAGAAAGGTGATAGGAGACCTCGGAAGGACCGTACTCGGTAGCGATGGCCGACTTGGTGTTGACCAGACGCTCCCAAGCGAGCTTGAAGGACTTGGAGGTAACGTCGTCACCGTTGTGGAACTTGGCCTTCTTGATCTTGAAGGTGAACTCGGTGGCGTCGTCGTTGGCCTCGAAGGACTCGCAAGCCAGCGGGACGATCTTGCCCTTCTCGGCGTCGTAAGAGGTCAGAGCATCAAAGAGCTGGTACTCGACCTGAGTGCCCTGGTCCTCCTGGACGTTATAGGGGTCGATGCAGACCGGGTTGTTGATGTAGAAGTTCAGCGTCGAACCGGACTCAGAACCGGAAGCGTCGCCGCCCTTCTTGCCGCATGCGGCAAGAAAAGCCATGGAGCTCGCAGCAAGGGTACCGCCGACAAAGGCGCGACGACCCATAACGGGCTGGTGGAACATAGAATCAGCCATGCCATCCTCCTTATGAGATAGGACAAAGAAATGTTCAGTCGGACACATGTCGAGACAATCCGATCCGAACCATCAAAACGCCGCCCGCTGCTATGGCTGGTTATGCACAACAGGCCAACGTTTTGCAATACAGTAGCGCATTTTATTCACGATTTGGGGCTAATTCCGGTTAACGGTCGAGAATTTCTTTAGTTGGGCGAAGTATGTGGGGATATTTTGACTCTGTTACAAGTCTGTAAACAAAAAGGGTCCCGCACGTGCGGGACCCTTTACAAACGTATATACGCCGATGCTTAGTAGCCGACGATGCCCTGCGGGAAGAAGAACATGCACAGAACGACACACACGGCAAATACGACAGCCATGATGACGGTCAGGCGATCGAGGTTCTGCTCCATGACGCCCGTGGCAGAGCTGGAGTTATACAGCGAGCTAGCGATCATATCCGAAACGCCGGTGCCCTTACCGGAATGCATCAGGACGAGAATCGTCAACGCCACGGCAGAGACAGCCCAAACGACAAACAGAAGAATCTGAAACGGACCCATAGATAAGCTCCTTAATAGAACAATTCAAACTCCAGTACTGTACCACAACCCCCAGCACTCCCCCACCTGCCATTTGGGGACGGGGTAGAAATGGCAGAAATACCAAAAAGGGGGTTGTCCGGTTGCGGACAACCCCCTTACTAGAAAACGGTATTTGTTTTCTATTAGGCCTCGGTGGCGAGTACGCGACCCGTCATCTCGGCGGAAGGCTCAATGCCAGCCATGGTGAGCATGGTCGGAGCGATATCGGAAAGACGGCCGTCCTCGATACCGGTGAGCTGCGCCTTCTCATCAACGATGATGAACGGCACACGGTTGGTGGTGTGAGCCGTAAACGGATGCTTGGAACCGTCGGAAGCAACGTCAAACATGTGATCGGCGTTGCCGTGATCGGCGGTAATCAGCGCAAAGCCGCCCTTGGCGAGAATCGCCGGGACAACCTTGGACAGGGCATCGTCAACAGCCTCAACGGCCTTAACGGCAGCGTCGAAGACACCGGTGTGACCAACCATGTCGCAGTTCGCGAAGTTCACGATGTAGAAATCAGCGCGATCCTCGTTGATGGCGGCGACGAGCTTCTCGGTAACCTCGGGAGCGCTCATCTCGGGCTGCAGATCGTAGGTAGCAACCTTGGGGGAAGCGACGAGCACGCGCTCCTCGCCCTCCTTGGGCTCCTCGATGCCACCGTTGAGGAAGAACGTCACGTGGGCGTACTTCTCGGTCTCGGCAGTGTGCAGCTGCTTCAGGCCATTGGCGGCGATAACGTCGGCCAGGACGTTCTCGGGGAACGTCTTGGGGAAGGCGACCTCGACGTCAAACGTCGGATCATACTCGGTCATCGTCACAAAGTGCGAAAGCTTGATCTGCTCGCGCTCAAAGCCGTCGAACTCCTTGTCCGTGAACACGCGGGTCATCTGACGAGCGCGGTCGGGACGGAAGTTGAAGAAGATGGCCGCGTCGCCCTCGTGGATGCCCTCGTTGTGGGCCGCGAAAGGCTCGACGAACTCGTCGCCGCGCGGATCCTTCTCGTAGTAGGCCTTGATACCGGCAACGGGGTCGGTATCAGCATCGGACGCGTTGACCATGACGTCGTAGGCGCGCTGGATGCGCTCCCAACGATTATCGCGGTCCATGGCCCAATAACGGCCCGAGACGGTGGCAACGCGAGCGTCGCAACCGGTCTCCTCGGAGATCTTAGCCAGGAAAGCGCAGAACTCACTCATGTAACCGGCACCGGACTGCGGGTCAACGTCGCGACCATCCATGAAGGCGTGGACGCGAACGGTCTTGACACCGTGCTCGGCAGCCATCTTGACCAGAGCCTCGACGTGGTTCATGTGAGAATGAACACCGCCAGGGCTCATAAGGCCCATGAGGTGGAGAGTCTTGCCGTCAGCCTTGACGTCGTCCATAGCCTTGACGAAGACCTCGTTCTTGGCGATGGAGCCGTCCTTGATGGCATTGTTGATGCGCGAAAGCTCCTGGAACACGATGCGGCCGGCACCGATGTTGAGGTGACCCACCTCGGAGTTACCCATCTGGCCGTCGGGAAGGCCCACGTCCTCGCCCGAAGCACCGAGCGTGGTGTGGGGGTACTTCTCGTACAGGCCATCAAGGAAGGGCGTCTTGGCAGCGGCGACGGCGTTCTCGCCATCGGCCGGAGCAAGGCCGCAGCCATCCATGATGATCAGGAGTGCAGGAAGATGACGCTGTGCCATATGTCCTACTCGCCTGCCTTGACGACCATAGAGGCGAAGTCGGCAGCCTTGAGCGAAGCGCCGCCCACGAGGGCGCCGTCAACGTCGGGCTTGGCGACGAGCTCGGCGATGTTGCCGGGCTTGGCGGAACCGCCATACAGCACGCGGATGCCGTTAGCGAGCTCCTCGCCGAACATCTCCTTGAGGGTCTCACGGATAGCACCGCAGACCTCCTGAGCGTCCTCGGCGGTAGCGGTCTTGCCGGTGCCGATGGCCCAGATGGGCTCGTAGGCGACGACGACCTGCTTGGGGCAGGTGATCTCAAGTCCAGCAAGGCCAGCCTTGACCTGGTTCACGACGTGCTCGACATAGGTGCCAGCCTCGCGGACCTCGAGGGACTCGCCGCAGCAGAAGACGGGAACAAGGCCGGCGGCAACGAGAGCCTTAGCCTTCTTGTTCTGGTCCTCGTCGGTCTCGTGGAAGTAGTCGCGACGCTCGGAGTGACCGATGATGCAGTAGGTGCAGCCAGCGGACTTGAGCATGTCGCAAGAGGACTCACCGGTGAAGGCACCCTTGGCCTCCCAGTACACGTTCTGTGCACCGAGGGCAATGGGGGCAGCCTGAATACGGTCATGAACCGTGGTGATGTCGATGGTCGGAGGGCAGACGAGCACCTCGACGCCGGCCGGAACCTCGGGCAGAGCCTGAGCCAGCTCGTCGGCGAGCTTGGCGGCCTCAGCGACGTCGTTGTTCATCTTCCAGTTACCAGCGATAAGAAGGGTGCGATTAGGCATCGAGAAGCGCCTCCACTCCGGGCAGGGCCTTACCCTCGACGAGCTCCATGGAAGCGCCACCACCGGTGGAGATCCAGCTCATCTTGTCGGCCAGGTTGAACTTGTTGACAGCTGCGACAGAGTCGCCACCGCCGATGATCGAGGTGCAGTCGGCATCGGCGACAGCCTCGGCGATAGCCTGGGTGCCGTGAGCGAAGTTGTCGAACTCGAAGACGCCCATGGGACCATTCCAGAACACAGTCTTGGCGCCCTTGACGGCCTCGGCGTAAAGCTCCTCGGTCTTGGGGCCGATGTCCATACCCTCACGATCGTCGGGGATAGCGTCGGAAGCGACAACCTCGGGGACAGCGTCCTCGCCAAAGTGATCGGCAACGCGGTTGTCGATGGGGAGCAGGATCTTGACGCCCTTCTCCTCGGCCTTCTTGAGCATCTCGCCGGCGCGCTCGACCCAGTCCTCTTCCTTGAGGGACTGACCAACGGACAGGCCCTGAGCCAGGAAGAAGGTGTAGGCCATGCCGCCACCGATAATCAGGGTGTCAGCGGAGTCGATGAGGTGATCGAGAACGCCGATCTTGGAGGAAACCTTGGAACCGCCGACGATGGCGACGAAGGGGCGCTCGGGCTCGGCGAAGATGCCGGTCAGCGTGTCGACCTCCTTCTCGAGCAGGAAGCCGGCGACGGCAGGCAGGTAAGCGGCGGGGCCCACGACGGAACCCTGGGCGCGGTGAGCGGTGCCGAAGGCATCGAGAACGAAGACGTCACCATAGGAAGCGAGCTTCTTGGCGATCTCGGGATCGTTCTTCTTCTCACGCTTATCGAAGCGGACGTTCTCGAGAACGAGGACCTTGCCCGGCTCGACGGCGGCAACAGCCTCAGCAGCCTTCTCGCCGTAGGTGTCGGCGACAAAGGCAACGTCGAGACCAGAGAGCTCGGCGAGCTTCTTGGCGACAGGCTCAAGGGAGAGCTCGGGCTGGAAGCCGGTGCCCTCGGGACGGCCGAGGTGGCTCATGAGGATGACGCGAGCGTTGTGCTCAACGAGGTAATTGATGGTGGGCAGGGCAGCCTTGATACGGGTGGTGTCGCCAACGACGCCATCCTTGATAGGCACGTTAAAGTCAACGCGGACGAGAACGCGCTTGCCGTCGACATCGATGTCGCGGACGGTCTTCTTGGTAAAGGCCATGTTTGCTTCTACCTTTCGTACGTGTCTGCCTCCCATTACGGCAGACGATTTCTTATAAAAAGGGCGCGACCCTAGGGTGTAAGCCCTATAAGGCCGCGCCCTTCTTTAGACGCTCAACGAGCTATTCGCTAAAAGCTAAATTAAGCAACGAACTTCTCGAAGTACTTGATGGTGCGGACCATCTGAGAGGTGTAGGAGTTCTCGTTGTCGTACCAAGAGGTGACCTGAACGAGGGTCTGGCCGTTGCCGAGGTCAGAGCACATGGTCTGAGTGGCGTCGAAGATGGAGCCGTGGGTCTCGCCGATGATGTCGGTGGAGACGATGTCGTCCTCGTTGTAACCGAAGGTCTCGGAGATGGTGGCAGCGTAGGCCTTCATAGCAGCGTTGACCTCGTCGACGGTGACCTTCTTGTCAACGACAGCGTAGAGGTTGGTGATGGAGCCGGTCGGCGTCGGGACGCGCTGGGCGGCACCGATGAGCTTACCGTTGAGCTCGGGGAGAACCAGGCCGATAGCCTTGGCAGCACCGGTGGTGTTGGGGACGATGTTAACGGCGCAGGCGCGGCTACGACGCTTGTTGCCCTTGCGCTGCGGGCCGTCGAGCGGCATCTGGTCGCCAGTCCAGGCGTGAATGGTGGTCATGATGCCGGACACGATGGGAGCGAAGTCGTTCAGACCCTTGGCCATCGGGGCGAGGCAGTTGGTGGTGCAGGAAGCAGCGGAGATGATGTTGTCCTCAGCGGTCAGCGTCTCGTGGTTGACGTTGTACACGATGGTGGGCAGATCGCTGCCAGCCGGAGCGGAGATGACGACCTTCTTGGCGCCAGCGTTGATGTGGGCCTGAGCCTTAGCCTTGCTGGTGTAGAAGCCGGTGCACTCGAGAACGACGTCGACGTCGAGGTCGCCCCAAGGCAGGTTGTTGGCGTCGGCCTCCTTGTAGATCTTGATCTCCTTGCCGTCAACGGTGATGGAATCCTCGCCAGCAACGACCTCGTGATCGCGAGCGTAGTTGCCCTGCGTGGAGTCGTACTTCAGCAGGTAAGCGAGCATATCGGGAGAGGTGAGGTCGTTGATAGCGACGATCTCGGAGCCCTCATGACCGAACATCTGACGGAAAGCCAGACGACCGATGCGACCGAAGCCGTTAATAGCAACCTTTACTGCCATTGTGTCTCCTTTCGTAAGGCCCCCGCGAGCTACAGCGCCCGCCGTTGAGGCCCACAAACTAACCACTCGCCTAATATACCTTTTTTTTGACTTGAATTTCACGAGAATGCTCGAAATTGAAAATCAAATTTACGTTAAAACGTTTTAAATACTAAAACAGCAGCTAAATCCGTATATAAGTCGATACTTTAATCTACCTGTTTGCTTCAATGAGCTTTTCAAGCCGTAAAACACGATGGTAGAGGGCAGACTTCGACAAGGGAGGGTCAGCCATCTCCCCTAAATCACGCAGCGAAAGATCGGGATAGCGCTCGCGCAGGTCGCAAAAGACCGCCAAGGCATCCGGAAGCGCATCGCGAAGGCCTCGCTGCTCGAGCTCATCGATTAACGCAAGCTGATGCTGGGCGGCACCGGCGCTTCTGGTCTGGTTGGCCAGCTCGGCATTCACGCGGCGGTTCACGTCGTTCTTAACCAGTTTTACCGCACGCGCTTCCTCAATCTCGGCAACGCTGCGCTTGGCACCGATGAGCTTTAGCAGATGCTCGATCTCCTCGGCGCTCTTGATATACACGGCATAGGACCCACGCCGCGCGTTAACGCGTGCATGGACCCCAACCTGCTCCAGCAGGTCGCAAAGCCCCTTGGCGTACTGTTCGCCCTGCACCGCGATCTCTAAATGAAAGTCGCCGCGGGGATCGGCCACAAAGCCGCCGGCGATAAGGGCGCCACGAATATAGGCGAGCCTGCAACAGGGACGGGCGACGATGTGTCGAGGAACGCCGGCGACAAGTCCTCCCCTACGATCGAGAATGCCCAGCAGTACCAGAGCCTTGTCCAGGTCGGGCTGGTCGGGCAGGGTGATGAGATAGTTACGCACCTTATGCAAGACCGATTTACGGACGGTAAACTCCGTCTTGAGCTTAAGGATACGATGCGTCAGCGTAATCATCGTGCGCGCGACGGCACCCGTCTCGGTCGCGACCGTCAAGCGATACCGCCCGGAGCCGGCCAGTGAGAGCGTACCGCTCACGCGCGTCAGGGCGGCAAGCGTCGATAGGTCGCAATATTCACATTCGGGTTCGCAGCGCGCGAGCTCGTCGCGCACCTCGGCGGTAAACGACATGCAAACCTATGCTTTCGTGTTGGCGCGCGACAGGTCGCGATGGGAAATGCTCACGTGATACTGGGCACCCTCCAAATAACGAGCCGTGGCCTCGGCAATGGCGACGCTGCGATGCTGACCGCCCGTGCAGCCGATGGCGATGGAAAGTTGCGGCTTCCCCTCCGCGATATAGCCGGGCATGACCGTATCGAGCAGCTGCGTCCAGGCCTTCCAGAACTCCTGGGTCTTGGGATGGTCCAGGACAAAGTCGGAGACCTTTTTATCGAGACCCGTCATGGTGCGCATCTCGGGGTCGTAGAACGGATTGGGCAGGAAGCGAACGTCGATCATAATGTCCGCCTCGACGGGCATACCGTGCTTAAAGCCAAACGAGAACACGTGAACATCCATGAGCTGTTGGTCGGAAAGCTCGGAAAAAGCCATGCGCAGCTTATTGCGCAGCGCAGAAGTGCGCAGGCGGCTCGTGTCGATAATCATATCGGCTCGGTCGCGCAC
>URBA01000015.1 GCA_900545905.1 uncultured Collinsella sp. | reverse complement strand
GTCATGGGCTTCATCGGGTTTGGCTTGGGTTTGGGCGTCCTTCGCCTTGCCGACTATCAAATCGTGGAAGCCGATAAGCTACGCGACCGCGCCGATGCACGTCGCTTGCTCGCGCAGACGCTATATGCCAAGCGCGGTACCATCTACGACCGTAACGGCAACGTGCTGACGTCGTCGGTCGAATGTCGCAACATCGCCGTGAATCCTCAGCTTATCGAGGACGTTGACAAGACGGTGTCAGCGCTGGTCAAAGCTACGGGAATCGATAAAAAGACCTGTCGCGAGCTCGTTGAGTCGGATGGCACCTGGGTGTATATCAAACGCCAGGTGGACGAGGACGATGTCGCGGCGCTGGAGAAGAAGAACCTGCCAGGCGTGCTCTTTGAGCAGGCCATGAAGCGCGTGTACCCCTACGGCAACCTGGCATCGCAGGTGCTTGGCGTGGTAAACGTGGACAACGACGGTCTGACGGGCCTCGAAAAACAGTACAACAAGCTTTTGACCGGAACCAACGGTTCGCTGGTGCGCGAGCGGGCGAGGGACGGTAGCTATATCGCGGGCGGCGCCTATAAAAAGGTGGCGGCGGTTGACGGCGTGGACATCGTGACGACGCTCGATGTCAATATCCAGCGTGCCGCCGAGGACGCCCTGGCCGAGGCGGTCGAAAAGACCAAGGCCAAGAATGGCTCGGCCCTGGTCACCGATCCCACGACGGGCGAGATTCTGGCGGCATGCTCGTATCCGACATATGACCAGACCGATCTGGAAAACGCCAAGACCGAGGACATGAACTTGCGCCTGGTTACCGATGCCTACGAGCCCGGCTCGGTCTTTAAGACGCTCGTGGCGGGCGCCGGCTTCGACTTGGGTGTCGTGCGGTCGAGTACGTCGTTTGAGGTGCCGGCGAGCATTAAGGTTGGCGACGACACCGTTACCGACGCCGATAAGCGCGACTACACCATGACCATGGACGTGCGCGAGATGATGCGCCGTTCGTCCAATGTGGGCTTTGTCCTGGTGGGACGCAAGATCGGTGCCGATGATTTTGCCACCTATGTGGACAAGTGGGGTATCGGTCACAGCTCGGGTGTCGATTTTCCGGGCGAGAGCCTGGGCATCGTCAAGGAGCGTGACCAGTATGACGGCGCCACGCTGGGCTCGATGAGCTTTGGACAGGCGCTGTCTGTCTCGCCGATTGAGATCGCACGTGCCGTGGGCGGCATCGCCAACGGCGGCGTGATGATGACCCCGCACTTCTATAAGTCCAGCAAGGGCGACGAGAAGGACTGGGGCGAAGGCGAGCGCGCGATTTCTGAGGATGCCGCATCCCAGGTGACATCGTGCATGCAGACGGTCGTGTCGGAGGGAACGGGCGTTGGCGGCGCGGTTGACGGCTATGACGTGGCGGGTAAGACCGGTACGGCCGAACGTGCCGACGAGAACGGCGGCTACCTCAAGGAGAACTACATGTCGTCCTTTATGGGCTTTGCACCGGCACAATCGCCCAAAGTGCTGTGCTATATCACGCTCGACGGAACGCCGAGCGGCTCAGATGCCGCTGCGGTTCCGTTCCAGTTCATTATGGCCAACGCGCTCGACGTGCTGGGTATCCCGCACACGAAGTAGGGGGTTACAATCTTTGGGGCGTGGTTTGTTGTCCCATATGAGGGGTGTTCACATGCCCTGCACCACGCATACGCGGCGCTGGGATACAATACGCCGATAGCATTATTAGGTTTACAGGGGAGCTGCAATGATAGAGATCGCCGTCAACAACCTCGCGGCCGCAACAGGGGCCCGAACCGTGACGGGAGAAGCCGATCGGGTATGCCGCGGGTGCGTTATCGACTCGCGCCAGGTCGAGGAAGGGACGATTTTCGTCGCCTTTCCCGGTGAAAACGTCGACGGCAATGATTTTGCTTCCCGTGCCGTCCAGTCGGGTGCCGGCGCCGTCGTGATGACGCGTGAGCCCGAGGCCGAGCTGGTCTCGCTGGCGCAGGACAAGGGGTGCGCCATCCTGCTGACCGATGATCCCGAGGAGTTTCTGCTGCGTTTGGCGCACACGTATCGCCTGGAGCTTGGCTGCCTGGTCGTTGGCATTACCGGTTCCATCGGCAAGACGACGACCAAGGACGTGCTCGCCGCTGTGCTCGCCAAGCGCTATCGTGTCTGGGCCACCAAGGGCAATTTCAATAACCTGATCGGCATGCCGCTCACGGTGCTTTCCGCTCCGGCCGATACCGAGGTCCTGGTGCTCGAGATGGGCATGAACCATTTCCACGAGATTGAGCGCCTGTCCCAGTCCGCCAATCCCAACCTTGCCATCGTGAGCAAGATTGGTACCTCTCACATCGGCATTTTGGGCAGCCGCGAGAACATCGCCCGCGCTAAGGCCGAGATTGTCCAGGGTATGTGCGCCGCCGGCGACTTCTTGCCGCTGCTGGTTTTGGGCGGTGAGGACGACTTTACGCCGTTCATTCGCGATACGTTCGCCCAGCCTGCTGGTATCGATGTGATGCTGGCCGGCGTCTCGGACGATGATGAGGTCCGTGCCCGCGACATTCGTGTTGATGACGAGGGCCGTCCGGTCTTTACGCTCGATTTTGGCCAGGGTGAGACGACCGATACCATGCTTGCCATCCCCGGCGTGCAGTCCGTTCCTAATGCCGTTAAGGCCGCCGCGGTTGCCTATCGCCTGGGCGTGACGCCCGAGCAGATCGATGCTGCCTTTAGGGGTCTCACGATCACCGGACACCGCCAGGAGATCAAGCGCGCCAAGAGCGGTGCACGCGTCATCGATGACTCCTATAACGCCAGTGCCGAATCCATGGCTGCTGGCCTCGACCTGCTGTGCTCGCTTTCGTGCACGGGGTCTCGCATGGCGATCCTGGGCGAGATGGGCGAGATGGGCGATGAGGCTCCTCGCATGCATGAGCTCGTGGGCGCCTATGCCGCCGCCAAGAAGCTCGACATGCTGGCGTGCGTGGGTGGTGAGCTGGCCCAGCTTATGGCCGATGCCGCGCGCATGATGGGCATGGACGAGGACCGCATCCAGGTGTTCTCCGATTATCAGCAGGTGCTCGACCGCATGGGCGGCGCGCTTGAAAAACATGATGTTGTACTGGTCAAGGGTTCCCGCTTTGTTGAGCTCGACCGCTTTGTGGAAGGTGTGTGCTAGCCCATGTTCGGCAATCCCTCGTATCCAACGTATCAGGCTTTTTTGGGGCTTGGCATCGCCGCTGCCATTGCGCTGCTGCTCATGCCGTGGTGGATCAAGCTACTTAAGGTCGAGGGTATCGGCCAGCAGGTTCGTGCCGACGGCCCCAAGCGTCATTTGGTTAAGCAGGGAACGCCCACCATGGGTGGCGTTGTCATTCTCGTCGCGATTTCGCTGACCTGCCTGCTGATGGGCAAGCTCACCACCGAGCTCGTGCTCGTGCTGCTCGCCACGCTGGCGACCGGCGTGCTGGGCCTGATCGACGACCTGACCTCCGTTACGCATGGGCGCTCGCTCGGTCTGACGCCTCATGCCAAGATGATCGGCCTAACCATTATCTGTGTCACCTTTACGGTACTTGCCGTCAACTGGTGCGGCGTCGCCCCCGAGATTCGTTTTCCCGGCGGCCTGACGATTGACCTCGGTGTTCTTTCGACCACCATCTGTGGCCTTTCGTTCCCGTGGCTCTACATTGTCTTTTGCTGGCTGATGATCGCCGGTCTTTCTAATGCCGTGAACCTGACCGATGGCCTCGACGGTCTTGCTGGCGGCACCTCCATGATTGCCATGCTCGCCATGGCTGCCATGGCGTTTTTGCACGGAGACGTGAACCTGTCCATCTTCTGTACCGCGTGTGCCGGTGCCTGCTTGGGCTTTCTGTGGTTCAACTGCTATCCGGCGAGCATCTTTATGGGCGATACCGGCTCGCTTGCCCTGGGCGCCGCGTTTGCCTGCACGTCCATCATGACCAACACCGAGGTCGTCTCCCTCATCATCGGCGGCCTGTTTATCGTTGAGACCCTGTCGGTCATGATTCAGGTTGTCTACTTCCATTTTACGCACAAGCGCGTCTTCCTTATGGCGCCCATCCATCATCATTTCGAAAAGAAGGGCTGGGCCGAGACCAAGGTCGTCATCCGTTTTTGGATTATCGCTGCGGCCTTTGGTGCCGTTGGCCTTGCTCTGTTCTTCCAGTTGGGATAGTGGTCTTTCATGCCTCTTGCTGATGTCTTTAGCCTGCTCGTTTTGGGTCAGGGCAAATCCGGTCTCGATGTCGCCCGCTGGGCGCTGGCACATCCCGAGCGCGTAAGCGCCGTTACCGTGTATGGCGGCGGCACCTCTGAGCCCAATGACGCCACGCGTGCGCTCGAGGCTGCTGGTGCGTCGTTTGTCTATGGGACCGAACAGGTCGAGGGCGCCTATGACGTATGCGTGACGTGCCCGGGCATCTCGGAGTTCTCGGGCTTCTTTAAGGCCGGGCGCGAACATGCCGCTCAGATTATGGGTGAGCCAGAGTTTGCCTATCGCCTGTCGCCCGATAACTGGATTGCCATCACGGGCACCAACGGTAAGACGACCACCACGTCGCTGACTGATTATCTGCTCAAGGCTGCCGGCGAGGCCAGCGTTGCTGTCGGCAACATCGGCGAGCCGCCGGTCAACGAGATTGACGGCCGAGCCCACAACGAGTGGTTTGTGGCTGAGCTCTCGAGCTATCAGATTGCTACGACCACCGAGTTCCACCCTCGCGTGGCAGTGCTGCTCAACATCACTCCCGACCACTTGGGCTGGCATAGGAGCCATAAGAACTATGCGCTTGCCAAGATCAAGCTGTTTGACAATATGGTCGATGACGATCTGGTGGTTGTCGACGTCGAAGACGCCGGCATTCACGAGTTCGATGAGTACATCTACACGCCGGGTCGTCGCATCTGCAAGGTTGCCTTTGACGAGCCTGAGGGTGAGGATGCCGCCTTTGTGCGCGATGGCAAGATGATCGTGCGCCTGAAGGGCGTCGAGACACCGCTCATCGCTACATCCGAGCTCAAGATCTCGGGCCATCACAATGTTATCAATGCCCTGTGCGCCGCCACGGCTGCCCTGGCAGTCGGTGCCGATGTCGATGGTATCTGCCGTGGTCTGGCCTCGTTCCAGCCGCTCGAGCACCGTGTGGAGCCGTGTGGCGAGATTGACGGCGTGCGCTACGTCAACGATTCCAAGGCGACCAACACCGACGCGGTCGAGAAGGCACTGACGGCATTTCCCGATGACGACGTGATCTTGCTGCTCGGCGGCCACGATAAGGGCACGCCGCTCACGGACTTCGCGCGCGTCGTTATGGACAACGTGCGCTCGGTCGTCTGCTTTGGCGATGCGCGCGAGCGCTTCACCGCCGCTATGGACGAGGCCGATGTCGATGGCGATGTGGATATCGCCCAGGCGGATGACCTACGCGATGCCGTGGACGTTGCCCGTTCGCTGTCGAGCCGTGGCGACGTGATCTTACTTTCTCCTGCCTGCTCTTCGTTCGATGAGTTCTCGGGCTATGAGGAGCGCGGCCGCGTGTTTAAGGACTATGTGGCTCAGCTTGCCGCTACAGCGAAATCACAAATGGAATAGGGGTTGCCGGTGAGAGAGGAGAGCCCCCGACAAGGTACGAGGAGGCCCGACTCGGACCGTGCTTCCTCGCGGCGCAGCACACCGCGTTCCGGTCGCGGCGGGCAGACGTTTAGCGAACGCTATATTGCCGGCGTTCCCGCCCGTATCATGCGCCCCCGTTTGATATTCATGGCCTGCTTGTTTACCTTGGTATGCTTTGGCCTGCTGATGGTGTACTCGGCGTCTTCGGTCGAGGCACTGCACGAGAATGGCTCAGCGACGTTTTTTCTGGGTCGACAGGCTGCGTTTGCCGTGGTCGGTGTTCTGGCGCTGATTGCCATCGTGCGCGTTTTGCCGGACAGCTGGTTTGGGGAAGACGTGCTCAGGATCTTCCTCATAGGCATGATTGGGCTACTGTTTCTGGTGTTCTTGGTGGGCAGCGGCAGCCGTGGTGCCACGCGCTGGCTCAACATTGCCGGCATTCAGTTCCAGCCTTCCGAGTTTTTAAAGCCATTTGCCATTGCGTATTCGGCCATCATGCTCGACCGCTTCTTTTCGCCCGGTGGCAACATCAACGAATTCCTTCGCAAGATGGGCATCTACCTGGGCATTTCGCTCTTTCTGATCTTTATCCAGCCCGATTTCGGTACCGTCCTGATCATCCTGTTGACCCTCATGTGCATGGCGTTGTTTGCGGGTCTCGACCCCAGATTTATCATCGGCGTGCTAATCTTCGGCATTCTCGTGATCGTGATTGCGCTTGTCGCAGAGCCATACCGTATGGTGCGTATTCAGGTTGCGCTGAACCCTTGGGCCGACGAGTATGGTGACGGCTATCAGGCCACGCTTGCCATCATGGCCTTTGCCTCGGGCGGTCTTTTCGGCCGTGGCATCGGCAACTCAACCATGAAGTACTCGTATCTGCCCGAGGCGCACAATGACTACATCCTGGCCATCATTGGCGAGGAAGTCGGTTTTGTCGGAACCGTGCTGTTCTTCTTGGTGTTTGCGATGCTGATCTACTCGGCGTTTCGCATTGCCGAGCAGGCGACCGATCGCCGGGGCGCGCTTATGGCGTCTGGCTCCGCGGTCATTCTCGCAGTGCAGTTTTTGATTAACGCGCTGGGCATCCTCAACGTGTTTCCCATGACGGGCAAACCGTTGCCGTTTATTAGCTACGGCGGTTCGTCGATTATTGTGTCGCTCATGCTTGCCGGGTTGATCCTGCGCGTTTCGTACGAGAGCGCCCGCCGCGATGAGTATGACCGCCGCCGTGAGAGCTTTGCCGTTATGGATGAGAGTACCGCCGGCGTGCCCCACGTGCGCGGCGAGCGATCTTCGCGTAACGGCTTTACCGTTCTGGATGGCTCTGCGACCGAGCCGGCAGCCCGTCCGCGTCAGCGAACGGCGCCGCAAGGTCGTCCTCAGCGCCCCACTCCTCGCAATGCGGGCGGCGGATATAATCGAATCGATTTGAACTCAGACCCGTCGGCGCGTCTGCGTACCGACGGCCAGGGACCGCGTGTACGAAGGGACTACCATGACCGATAAAATGACCGTTGCTATTGCAGCCGGCGGCACGGCAGGGCACATCAACCCCGCGCTCGCCTTGGCCGAAGAGCTGCGTGACCGTGGCCACCACGTTGTGTTCGTGGGCCAGTCGCGCAAGCTCGAGGGTCGTCTGGTCCCCGAGGCTGGGTTTGATTTTGTGCCCATTACGGTCACGGGCTTCGACCGCTCCCGTCCTTGGACGGCGCTGACCTCGCTGTGGCGTGTCAACAAGGCCAAGCGTGCGCTCGCCAGTCATTTCTCAAAGGTCGGCAAGCCCGATGCCGCCATTGGTTTTGGTGCCTATGTCGAGGTTCCGCTGCTGGGGTGGTGCAAGGGCGCGGGCGTTCCGTATCTGCTGCATGAGCAGAACTCTGTTCCGGGCCTGGCCAACAAGATGATGAACTCCCACGCCGCCCGCGTGTGCATCTCGGTGCCGGCAGCGCGTTCGGTCTTTGAGCGCGAAGGTGACCCTGATCACGTGCTCATGACCGGCAACCCCGTACGTCGCTCGGTAATCGAGGGCGATCGCGCTCGCGGCCGCAAGGCACTTGGCGTTCCCGAGGACGCTACGCTGCTACTCGTCTTTGGCGGTTCACTTGGCGCCCAGCACCTCAACGAGCGCGTGGTTTCGCTCAAAAACGAGCTGCTTTCGCGCAAGAACCTCTATGTGTTGCATTCGACTGGTGCCGACGGCTTTGAGGAGACCGAGCGCGCTTTGGCGCTGACGCCCGAGGAGGCGAAGCGTTACCGCGTCCAGTCTTACATCGACAACATGGGCGATATGCTGGCTGCTGCCGATTTGGTGCTCTCGCGTTCGGGCGCATCGAGCGTGGCCGAGATCGCTGCGCTCGCCGTGCCTTCGGTGCTCGTGCCGTATCCGCATGCGACGGCCGACCACCAAACCACCAATGCCCGTTATCTGGTCGACGCTGGGGCCGGCGTGCTCTGCGCCGATGCCGATATCGACGGTTCTGCCTTTGCCGATGAACTGCTGCACCTGGTCGATGACGCGGCGGCGCGCGACGCCATGCGTCAGGCGGCGCGTGGTCTGGCCCAGGATAGGGCCGCCGCTCTTCTGGCGGATGCGGTAGAGGGTTTGCGTTAGTTAGACGGGATATCGTCGGTCGCCCTCGCGCTGATGCGGTAGGTGCGGTACAGTTAACGGGTTACAGGCAGTGTTTACGCAAGGAGTACACGAGCACATGGCTGATTCCCAGACTGCAACCTCCGCGCCCGAGTTTAAGAGCGCCCACTTTATCGGTATCGGCGGCGCCGGCATGAGCGGCATCGCCCTCGTTCTGCACGAGCGCGGTTATGCCGTTACCGGCTCCGACCTTAAGACGTCACGTTATATCCGCCAGCTTACCCGCGCTGGCGTGAAGGTGCATGTGGGCCATGAGGCCGCCACGATCGACGAGGTCAAGCCCGACGTGGTTGTTGTCTCCACCGCTATTCCGGAGTCCAACCCCGAACTCGTGCGCGCTCGCGAGCTTGGTATTCCCGTGTGGCCCCGTGCCAAGATGCTCTCTGCTTTGGGCCACGGCTACATCACCGTCGCTGTTGCCGGCACGCATGGCAAGACCACCACGTCTTCGATGTGCGCCACCATGCTCGACCGCATGGGTCTGGATCCGAGCTTCTTGATCGGCGGCATCGTCGAGGGCTATGACACGAACGGCAAGAACGGCTCGGGCGACTACTTTGTCGCCGAGGCCGACGAGTCCGACAGCTCCTTCCTGTTCCTGAACCCCAACGTAGTCATTGTGACCAACGTCGAGGCCGATCACCTCGATCACTACTCGGGTATCGAGGAGATCGAAGCGACTTTCGCCAAATTCATGAGCCTGGTGGGCGAGGACGGCACCGTCATCGTCTGCGGTGAGGACCCGCATCTGGTCGAGCTCGCCAAGTCGACGGGCCGTCACGTGCTTTCCTACGGCTTTGCCGAGAGCAACGACATCGTCTGCATGCACCCGGATGTCAAGGGTATCCAGAGTGACTTTATCGTTCGCTTTGAGGACGGCACTGAGCACGCTGTGGAGATCAGGAGCAATCCCGGTCGCCACAACATGCTCAACGCCACGGCCGTGCTCACCGTCGCCCATGTCCTGGGCCTTGACATCGACGCCGCCGCCAAGGCGCTCTCGAGCTTTGAGGGCGTTCGCCGCCGCTTTACCCACGTGGGCGATATCGATGGCATCACCGTGGTCGATGATTACGGCCATCACCCCACCGAGATCAAGGCGACGCTTGCTGCCGCTTCGTCGCTGGGTTACAAGCACGTCGACGTCGTGTTCCAGCCGCACCGCTATTCGCGCCTGCAGGCCCTGTGCGACGACTTTGCCGATGCATTTGCCAATGCCGATAAACTGCTGCTGATTGATGTGTTCTCGGCTGGCGAGATGCCCATTCCGGGTGTCACCTCTAAGATGCTCGCCGATACCGTGCGCGCCAAGCATCCTGGCAAGGAGGTCGTGTACTGCTCCAGCCGTCTTGAGCTCAATCAGGAGCTCGAGCAGATGGTGGGCGAGGGCGACCTGCTGCTCACCATGGGTGCCGGCGACGTTACGACCGTCGGTCCCGAGTTCATTGAGTATCTGACTGCCAAGAAAGACGCTTAAGTCTAATGGGTCTGTTTAACGCCGTCATGGCGCTCTCGGGCATGATCGACACGGATGTGATCGAGGACGAGCGCCTTGCGCGTCATACGAGCTATCGTATCGGCGGCAAGGCCGACCTCTTTGTGACGTGCCATAGCTATCATGCCCTCCGTCGCGCCGTGGCGGTGCTCGATCGCGAGCAGGTACCGTGGGTCATCATCGGCAAGGGCTCCAATCTGCTGGTTGCCGATGGCGGTTATCGCGGTGCCGTCATTTCGCTCGGACGTGAGTTTCAGCGCACGGTTGTTGCCGATGACGGTTGTACGCTGACGGTCGGTGCGGGCGTGATGTTTGCGCGCCTGGTCAACGATGCCCTGTCGCGTAGCCTCTCGGGCCTTGAGTTTGCCGTTGGCATCCCTGGTTCGGTCGGCGGTGCGATATCTATGAATGCCGGCACACGGACCGAGTGGATTGGCTCGCTGGTTGAGGATGTCGTAACGTTTGACCCGGCATCCGGTATCAAGCATTATGCGGGGTCCGAGATCACTTGGGGCTACCGCGAATGTAGCCTTCCCCGCAATGAGATCATCCTCGAGTGCGTGCTCAAGCTTAAACCGGCGCCCAAGGCCGACATCCGCGACCGCATGGAACGGTACCTGACGAGGCGCAAGCGTACGCAGCCCATGGGTCGCGCATCCTGCGGGTCGGTCTTTCGCAACCCGCCCGATGCGAGTGTGGGCAAGCTTATCGAGGATTGTGGATTAAAGGGTTTTTCGATTGGCGGCGCGGAAGTTTCGCCCGTTCACGCTAATTTTATCGTTAATAACGGAACTGCCTCGGCCGATGACGTTGCCGCGGTTATCAGACATGTGCACGGAAAGGTGAGGGAGGCGTATGGCATCGAGCTCAGACCGGAAGTTAAATTCCTCGGCTTCTAGAGCATCGAAACCCACCTTCCGCCGCGCCGGAGGGCGTTCCGGCGCGCCTGCCAAACCTCAACGCAATACCGTCGCGCACTCTAAGTCTGTCGGGCATGCTCGACAGACCAGTCGTCCGGTCGTCGGCTCGCAGCTCGGTAATCGTCCGGCCGCAAAAAAGTCCTCGCGTCCCTCGGTGACGTCAAAGCCTGTTATGGGCGCCAAACCTGCCCGTCCCATGGCAACTCCTAAGCCCTCGACGGGAACTAAAGCGCCGCGTCCAGGTCGCACGCTGGGCGCATCGAAACCGCGCTCGCTGACATCGGTGCCGGCTACCGCCAAGAAGCCTTCGGGTAAAAAAAGCGTCAACCCGTTGTCTTCACTTGGGGCGATGGTAAATAAAACATCAGACGCCGCTTCTGTCGTTACAGGCAAAGGCAAAATCGTTGGCGGCGTTCTGGCCGTCTTGGCCGTGCTCGTCGTCGTTGCCATCGTGGTGATCAACTCTGGACTGTTTACTGCCACTGATATTCAGATTCAAGGCAGCGAGCATGTGACGAAGCACGATGCTATCCAGCTGATCGATTTGCCCGAGGGAACGTCGCTTTTTAACGTCGATCCCGACCAGATTACCGAGGACCTCAAGCAGAACCCGTGGGTCTCGGGCGTAGATGTCCAGCGTCAGTTCCCGCATACGCTCATCATTACGCCGATGGAGCGCAAGGTCATCGCAATTGCCTATATCAGCTCCGATGACCTTGCCTGGGCCATCGGGGATGATGACACCTGGATCGCCCCGCTGTCGACGTCGGTCGAAGTGGATGACCAGGGCAACGTCATCACGACAGGGCAGGGCTCAAATACCTTGACCGGAATCGATGCCGCGCTGGCGCTCGCCAAGCATTATGGCGCGGTGTTGTTGACTGATGTCTCGGCGGATGTCGCTCCGGTTTCCGGCCAGGCGGTGAACTCCAAGGCCGTTAAGGCCGGCCTGGATTATGTGCGTGGTTTTTCGAGCGAGTTCTTGGGACAAGTCAAGGATATTTCCACGCCTTCGGTCGAAGCCATCTCGGCAAACCTCAATAACGGCATTGAGGTGTCGCTGGGCGATTCGGACGATATCGTCAAGAAGGAACGCGTAGTTACCAAGTTGCTTTCGCAGGTAGAGGGCGTAACGTATATCAATGTGCGCTCTCCGGGTAACTATACATTTAGGAACGCTCCGACCTCGTAGCGCTGGTTGATGCTTTGTTGAGGGGCCATACCACGCCGTTTATCTGGTTTGTTTGGTTTTCACGGTCAATTATTTGACTGATACGTTCATAATGTGCAAACATAATACGGTTTACCTTTGCATTTACTTTCAACCTGAAGGTTAATGTGCGCAGGGGTCGACCCATGCTATGGCTATAACCTTTGTTCGGAGGACCGACATGCACGAGACAGAGATCAACAACTACCTTGCCGTCATTAAGGTGGTCGGCGTCGGCGGCGGCGGTACCAACGCGGTCAATCGAATGATCGAAGAGGGCATCCGCGGCGTCGAGTTTGTTGCCATCAACACCGATGCTCAGGCACTCGCGATCTCTGATGCCGATATCAAGGTGCACATCGGCACCGACCTTACCCGCGGCCTGGGCGCCGGCGCCAACCCCGAGGTTGGCCGCAAGGCTGCCGATGAGTCCCGCGACGACATTGCCGAGGCGCTCGCTGGCGCCGACATGGTGTTCATCACCTGCGGCGAGGGCGGTGGCACCGGTACCGGCGCTGCTCCCATCGTTGCCGATATCGCGATGAACGAGGTCGGTGCGCTGACCGTCGCCGTCGTGACCAAGCCCTTCACCTTCGAGGGCCGCAAGCGCAAGAAGAGCGCCGAGGAGGGCATCAAGACCCTCTCCGATTGCGTCGACACCATGATCGTCATCCCTAACGATAAGCTGCTCGACATCGCCGAGAAGAAGACCACCATGCTCGAGGCCTTCGCGATTGCCGATGGCGTCCTTTCCCAGGGCACCCAGGGCATCACCGACCTCATCACCGTCCCCGGTATCATCAACCTGGACTTCGCCGATGTTAAGACCATCATGAAGCAGGCCGGTACCGCCATGATGGGTATCGGTACCTCTTCTGGGGACCTGTCTCTTATACACATCTGACGCTGCCG
>URBA01000014.1 GCA_900545905.1 uncultured Collinsella sp. | reverse complement strand
TCGAGGCGTTCGACGAGGACTTCGACCTGCTTATCTGCGGCAAGATGGCGGTGGATGGCGATACGGCCCAGATTGGTCCCGAGCTTGCCGGTGCCTTTGAGATTCCCTGCGTGACCGACGTGAGCTGCGTGCAAAGCGCGGGCTTTACGACGTGTGGCTCGCTGGCGCTCGTTCACGGATGCGATGCCGGCGAGGAGACGGTGTGTCTTGAGATGCCGTGCGCGATGACGACTGCCAAGGAGATTGGCCAGTTGCGTATGCCGAGTATTGCCGGTATTCGCGCGGCGGAGGAGGCGGACGTGCGCGTGGTCAGTGCCGCCGACGTGAACGCCGACCCCGCGCGTTGCGGTCTTGCCGGGTCGCCGACACAGGTCGTGCGCTCGTTTGTGCCCGACCGTGATCAAACGTGCGAGACCGTTGAGGGCACGGCATCCGAGCAGGCGGAAAAGCTCGCCAAGATTATCGAAGGGATGGCATAGATGAGCGGATTGAATATCGATAGCGAAGCCTGCATCGGTTGCGGTCGCTGCGTCCGTGCCTGCGCCTCGGGCGGCATTGTGGTGGAGGGTGGGCGTCCCAACCGCTGTGCCCGCGTAACCGACGGCTGCATTCTGTGCGGCGGGTGCGTCGATGCCTGCCCCGTCAACGCTATCTCGATCGAGCGTGACGAGGCCGCCGGCGCGGCGGACCTTGATACATATCGAGACATCTGGGTATTCGTGCAGACCGACGAGCACGATACAGTGGCTCCTGTTGCCTATGAGCTGATGGGTAAGGGCCGTGAGCTTGCCGATGCCCGCGGCTGCCGTTTGGTGGCACTGGTCGGCGTGAGCCCCGAGAGTTCACTCGAGGAGCTTGAGCATTTGGTTTGCGCCGGCGCCGACGAAGTGCTGGCCTGTCGCGACGAGCGTCTGCGTCAAAACGACGCGGAAGTCTATGCTCGTCTGATCTGCGATCTGGTAGCCGAGCGCAAGCCCGAGGCCATCCTCTACGGCGCGACCGCCTTTGGTCGCGAGCTGGCGCCCGGCGTTGCCGTCCGCTTGCAGACGGGCCTTACGGCTGACTGCACCGTACTTTCGATGGATACGGAGACGGGGCTGCTGCAACAGACGCGCCCGGCGTTTGGCGGCAACTTGATGGCCACCATCATCTGCCCCAATCACCGACCCCAGATGGCCACGGTGCGCCCCGGTATTTTTAAGGCGCCCGACTTCGACTACGGCCGCTCCGGCACGATCACCCAGGTGGCGCTTGCAGAAGACGTTAAGGCCCGCGTCGAAATCTCGATTCCCGCCGAGGAGTGGGGACAGCAGCCCTCGATCGCCAATGCCGAGCGCCTGGTCGTGGTGGGTCGCGGCATTGGTTCCAAGAAAAACCTGCCGTTGATGCGAAGGCTCGCCGAGGCTCTGGGTGCCGAGCTTGGTTGCACGCGTCCCGTCGTGGAGGCGGGTTGGCTGGAGTATCGCCACCAGATTGGCCAGACGGGCGTATCGGTTTCGCCCAAACTTCTCGTGAGTATCGGTGTTTCGGGCGCCATCCAGCATCTTGCCGGCATCGGTGGGGCAGAGTGCATTATCGCCATCAACGAGGACCCGGATGCCCCCATCTTTGGTGCTGCCCAGTACAAGGTTGTCGGCGATGCCGTCGAGGTCGTCGAGGAGCTACTGGTCCAGCTTGAGCGCTAGGCGCGCGCCAGCCAGTCGCGCATCTCGTCCTTTAGGCGGCTCCAAGTTGCCTGCGTGGCGGGGTCGGTAAAGGGCCGCGTAATGCCAAAGGGCGCGTCGAGCAGGCGGTGGATATCGCCCTGTTCGCGCGCCAGCGCGCGGCTTGCTGGATAGACGAGCTCAAACATAAAGCAGATAAGCCCCACCAAGAAGTCGGCGGGCTCATCGCGCTCATCGCGCGTGACGCAGCGGTGCTCGTCAAAGGCGGCCAGCGTCGGTGCCGAGAAGTGGCTGGCGAGAAATGCGTCCTCATCCACCTTAAGGATGGTCTCGACGGTGCTGTCGGCGATGGTGCGCATAATGTCGATCTTGTCACCATCGCGCACGATATCGCAGAAGCTTCGCGTGCGCACGTCGAGCTGCGCGGGTAGACGGAAATCGCTGTGATAGGCAATGCTCGCTCGGATGAGCTCATCTTCTGCCGGGTCATCGATAAAGTCGCGGATGCTCGTTACGGCGGGCGCATCGGCGGGATTCTCGCCAAAGAGGACCTCGATGCCCAGCGCCGCATGGCTCATGCTCTCGGCGTCCTTAAAGGTGTCCCAGCGTCGCAGCTGCTCAAAGCGGCCCATATCGTGTAGCAGGCCGCAAAGCCATGCCAGGTCAATATCTTCTGACGACCAGCCCTGCTCGCGCGCTACGGCATCGCATGCCTCGGCCACGTGGTACGTATGCTCGATTTTGAGCGCGATGCGTGGGTTGGTGGCGTCGTAGGCATCGGTGTAGCTTTTGAAGACCGCGCGCGCCCGGTCTCGATCGATAGCTGTCATAATGACTTCCTAAAAAGTTGTGTCTTTCGATCCGGTGGCAATTGTAGGTGAACTCGGTTGCTGTCGGATGATGATTCTGCCGTGTCGCTACATGCGGCTCGGAGACCTTGTCAGGATGAGAAACGTATGGTGCTCAAAATCGTTAGAACCGTCTGGCCAGTGATGCTTACCTATGTTGCAATAGGCGCGCCGTGCGGAATGATCATGGGGCAGACGGGAATGGAGCCCTGGATGGTCTTTGCTCTAAGCAGTACGTTTGTGACGGGCAGCGGCCAGTTTATGATCTGCAACCTGTGGCTGGTGGGTGTGCCTGCAGCATCGATCGTCGCGAGCGTCGCCGCAATCTCCTCGCGCTTTGCGCTTTACTCGGCATCGATCGCACCGCATCTGAGGGGTGCCTCGAAGCGTCAGACGCTGGCTGTTGCCGCGACACTTACCGAGGAGGCATATGGCATCTCGCTTGCCAAGTTGGTTGAAGGGGAGGATTGGGGCCCGCGCGAGTCCTTTGTGCTCAACGTAATCCTCATCGCAACATGGGGCGTTTCGTGTACGATGGGCGCCATCGTCGGCGCCGTTGTCGATGTTCCCACCGCCATTGCAGCCTTTGTCTGCACCTCGCTCTTTATCTGCCTGCTCTTTTCGCAGCGGCTGTCGCGCGGTAACGTTGTCGCGGCGGTTTCGGGCGCGGTGTCCGTCGCCGTATGCAAGTTCTTGGGCCTCGCGAATATTGCCGTGCCGGCAAGCGTCGTGGTCGGCATTGCCATTGCGCTGGCGTGCGATGCTGTATTTGACGGAAGAGGTGCCCGCGATGCCCGCTAACGAGTTCTTGGTTCTGTGGCTGTCGTCGTGGGCTGCTATCGCGTTCTTTCGCATCGCGCCGGCGTTCGCCTTGCGCGGGCGGACCCTGTCGCCCCGCATTACCGAGGCCCTGGGCTATATCCCGCCCGCTGCCTTTGCTGCGCTGGTCGCCAACGACTTGGTGAGCCCCGGCGCGTTCGACGCGGGACTCTGGCCTGCCTTGGTTCCCTGGATTGCGGCCGCCGGCGTCGTGGCGGTGGCAATCAAGACAAAGTCGATGTTGTGGTGCTGCGTTTCGGGCATCGTGTTCTATATCGTTTTGAGCCTCGTATAGGAGCAGGACGCGTTATCGTCCCGGCCTAACGAATCGAATTTCTCACCGAGGCGGTCTGCTTCTTCTGGTACCATGGTCAAACTTTACTGTAGCAAAGCGTGACGTGGGCTTTTGTACCCCGTCAGCGGAAATGGGGGTTTCATGGCACAGGAAGCAACCGCCAACGAGCAAAAGAAATTCAGGGTCCCGCGCATCCCGGGCGACATCATGATCTATCCGATGATCGTCGGTCTTTTGCTCAACACCTTCTGCCCGCAGGTTTTTGAGATCGGCGGCTTCTTTACGGCTGCCTGCCGCGGCGGCTCCAACACCATCGTTGCCGCGATCTTGCTGTTCGTGGGCGCCGGCATCAGCTTTAAGTCCACGCCGGGCGCCATCAAGACCGGCATCGTCGTGCTGATTCCTAAGCTTGTAGTGGCAGCCGCGCTGGGTCTGGGCGTCGCGTACTTCTTTAACGATAACTTTTTAGGCCTGAGCTCGGTTTCCATCATCGGCGGCATTACGTTTTGCAACATGGCGCTCTATACGGGCATCATGGGCGAGTTCGGCGATGAGTCCGAGCAGGGCGCTGTCGGTATCCTGTTCTTTACGGCCGGCCCCGCCGTCACGATGATCATCCTTGGTGTTTCGGGTCTCGCCAACATCCCCGTCGGCACCATCATCGGATCCATCCTGCCGCTTGTTATCGGCATGGTCCTGGGCAACTTGTTCCCGTTTATCAAGAACCTGCTGGTTCCCGGCGCCAATCCCGCGATCGCTGTAATTGGTTTTCAGCTCGGTGCGTCCATGAGCCTTTCGAGCTTCATCACCGGCGGCATTTCGGGCATCCTGCTGGGCCTCATCACGCTCTTTATCGTCGGTCCCATTACCTTTGCCTTCGAGCGCCTGTGTGGCGGCAATGGTAAGGCGGCTGTGGCATGTTCCACCATTGCCGGCACGGCCATGACCACGCCGGTCGCCCTCGCCGAGGTCGCTCCGCGCTATGCCGAGCTTGCGCCCACCGCGTATGCGCAGATCGCCACTGCCGTCATCATCACGGCAATCATGGCCCCGATTCTGACTGGCTGGGTCGATAAGAAGTTCTGCCACGGCAAAGAGGATCTGTCGGTCGAAGGCGTCGAGGCTATTGAGGAGGCCGTCGCGACCGACATCGACGGCGAGTAATCGTCGACGCGAGTCAATCAAGCCGGCGTGTGCAATTCGCGCCGTATGGGCGCCCGAACGGTGGCTGTTCTGCAGTGACGTTCGGGCGCTCTGCTATGATTCCCTTTACCCCTGCGGAGAAAGGGGTGTTTGGCGCCTGGGCGCGACTCGGGCGATTCTGGCCACTTGGATATTGAAGGGGGGCGTCTAGTGATTAAGGCACTCAAGATCGAGATATTCCTGCTGTGCATGATTATTCTTATCGGGCTTGCCGTACGAAGCCGTCGCTCCCTGTTCTCGAGCACCCAGCAGCTTTTGTTTAGCATGCTGGGCTACACGTCTGCTGCCTACATTTTCTTCGATATGATCTGGACGCTCTCGGACGGCGTAAGCACTCCTGTAGGCATCACGGCCAACTGGATTTCCAACGCGGTCTCGTTTTCGCTGTTCGCCATCGCGTGCCTCATTTGGTTTTTCTATTCCGAGACGATGCAGGGCTCACGGCTCCTGACCACGCCCTACAGGGTGGTACTTTTAACGTTGCCAACCGCACTGGTGGTCGTCTTGGCATTTACCAGCTACTGGACGCACACTATGTTCTATATCGATGTGCAGGGCGTATATCGTCGCGGAGCGCTTTATATGATTCAGCCTATCGTTAGCTACTGCTACGTCATATATACGTCCTTGCATGCTTTTTTTCAGGCTCGAAAAGTCGAAAGCCTGCAAAAGAAGGCCATTTATCGCACCCTCGCCTTTTTTGCGGTTCCCGCTCTGGTGGGCGGTACCTTTCAGATCGTATACTCGGTGCTTGGCCTTTGTGTCGGCATAATGATTAGCATGTTGCTGCTCTATATCATCTGTCAGGAGCAGCTGATCTCGACCGACCCGTTGACTGGCCTTAACAATCGCAACCGTTTTGAGACCTATATGCTGTCGCTGTTCTCGGGTGCTGATCAGGCCGATGATGTGTATCTGCTTATGATGGACGCCGACGGCTTTAAGCTGATTAACGATCGCTATGGACATGTGGAGGGCGACCATGCTCTCCAGGTCATATCTGCTACGCTCAAAGAGGTCTGCTCGGCGTCTGGTGGTTTTATCGCACGTTATGGCGGCGATGAGTTCGTGGTGCTCCAGAAGGCTGCGGCGGAACAGGACATCATAGACCTGTGTTCGGCGATTAACGACGAGCTCGCTCGTGCCGAGGTGCCGTATGCATTGCGGATGTCCATCGGTTACGCGCGGGTCGGCGATAGTGTTGATACCTGGCAAGACTTACTTCGCGCTGCCGATGCGGAGCTCTACCGCGTCAAGGCCGAGAAAAAGAAAGCCGGCATCCAGATACGCTAGGAAAAGGGTCGCACGCTTGCGTGCGTGGCGGCCCTCAGCTCATCGATGTATTCCATTAAGCTAAAGTATGCGAATGCCCTCCCTAAAAAGGTGAGCTCGCTAGGCTTTTTTGGATTTGTTGACGATGATGATGCCGCCGCAGACCAACAGCAGGGCAACGATGACGGTAACGGGGCTCGTGCCCGCGCCTTCGCCGAGCAGCAGCGCGCTCAGCAGCACACCAAAGACGGGGTTCATAAACCCAAAGACCGAGACGCGGCTGACGGGGTTGACGGCAAGCAGGCGCGACCACAGCGAGTAGGCGACCGCGGAGATAAGCGCCATGTAGATGATGAGCGCGATGGCGGGGACAATCGCTGTGGGGGAGAGCGCGCCACCCATCAAAAAGCCGATGGCGGTGAGGGCCAGGCCGCCGACCAAGAACTGCCACCCGGCAAGCAAGACGCCGTCGTGCTCGCGCGAGAAGATACCGATCAGGCAGGTCGAAAGAGCACCCGCGACAGTGGAGGCTAGGATAAAGCCCTCGCCATCGAGCCTGAAGCCAAAGGTGCCATCTGCGCCCGAAAGGTTGACGAGCGCGACGCCGGCAAAGCCCAGTACGCAGCCGAGCACCTTGGCCGTATTGAGCTTCTCGGTGCGAAACGCCAGAGCGGCAAAGAGGATGGCTAGGAAGTTGGCGCTGGCCTCGATGATGGAACTCGACATGGCACTGGCGCGCGAGAGTCCCAGGTAGAAAAAGAAGTACTGCCCGATAGTCTGGAAGAGCGACAAGACAAAGATGGGTTTGATGTCGCGCGCTTGCGGTATGAGGGGGCGGCGTTGGGCCGCGCTCATCCCAACGATAACCAGGGCGCCGGCAAGCGTAAAGCGTAAACCTGCAAAGAGCAGCTGCGAAGCGCTATCGTGCGCTGGGATACCAAAGAGTGCGTAGCCGATCTTGATGCAGGGAAAGGCCGATCCCCAGAGTGCACAGCAAACAAGACAGCCCAGGATGAGTCCGGGCAGGGTGGCGAGATACGGCTTGCGGCTTTCCATGATGTTCTTCTCCTATACGCGCGAAGCAAAAAAGAACCCGCCACCGGGCGTGCCGGTGGCGGGTGTTGTTACCCGAGGGGATTGTACCCGATGGGAACGTATTAAGCGAAGTAGGCTACGCCGCTCTCAAAGATCGGCATGAATTTGTCGCCGGGGACATGCTCGGGCACGTTGCAGTACAGGTTGTCGCCGCGACGCTCGGCATGGCCCATCTTGCCCAGGACACGGCCGTCGGGGCTCGTGATGCCCTCGATGGCGAGTGCGGAGCCGTTGGGGTTGACGGAAAGGTCCATGCTGGGTTTGCCGTTCTCGCCCACGTACTGCGTGGCGACCTGGCCGTTGGCGATCAGCTGGGCGAGCACTTCGTCATTGGCGACAAAGCGGCCCTCGCCGTGGCTGATGGCGACGGTATAGGGGTCGTCCAGGCTGCACTGCGACAGCCACGGGGACAAGTTGGACGAGATGCGGGTGCGCACCAGACGGCTCTGGTGGCGACCGATGGTGTTGAACGTCAACGTGGGCGCATCGGGCGTGGCGTCGACGATGTCGCCGTAGGGCACCAGGCCGAGCTTGATCAGGGCCTGGAAGCCGTTGCAGATACCCAGCATCAGGCCATCGCGGGCCTTGAGCAGGTCGCGGACTGCCTCGGTGACCTCGGGAGCGCGGAAGAACGCCGTGATGAACTTGGCGGAGCCGTCGGGCTCGTCGCCGCCCGAGAAGCCGCCGGGGATCATAACGATCTGGCTTGCACGGATGCGGCGGGCAAGCTCGTGGGTGCTCTCGGCGACGGCCTCGGGCGTGAGGTTGTTGATCACGAAGGTGTCGGCCTCGGCACCGGCGGCACGGAAGGCGCGGGCGCTGTCGTACTCGCAGTTGTTGCCGGGGAACACGGGGATGATCACGCGCGGGCGGGCGATCTTGGCGCCGCCGTACACGTGGATATCCTTGGCGCGGAAGTCGATGGTCTCGACCTCGGGGGTCTCGCCGGCGCTGCGGTAGGCGAAGACGCCCTCGATGCCGCTCTCCCAGGCCTCCTGGAGCTCGGCGAGCTCGATGACCTCGGAGCCGGTGTCGATGACATAGCCCTCGACGGTGGTGCCCAGGGGCTCGACGACAACGCCGTTGGCGACCTCGGGCAGCTCGGCATCCTCGGCGAGCTCGACGATAAAGCTGCCGTAGAGCGGGGTGAAGAGGCTCTCCACGTCTACATCCTCGGCAAGCTCGATACCGATCTGGTTACCGACGCACATCTTAAAGAGGCTCTCGGCGCCGCAGCCGTAGCCGGGCGTGGATATGGCCAGGGCGTTGCCGGTAGCAGTGAGCGCCTCGACGGCGTCAAACGCGGCGAGCAACTGCTGGGCGTCGGGACGGTAGTCCTCGCCATAGGTGGCGGGGGCGATGCGGACGACGCGGTGCGTGAGGCCCTTGAACTCGGGCGAGACGGCGCGGGCGGCCTTGCCCACGGCGACGGCGAAGCTGATCAGGGTCGGCGGAACGTTGAGCTCGCCGGTCTCGTCCTCAAACGAACCGCTCATGGAGTCCTTGCCGCCGATGGCGCCGGCACCCAGGTCGACTTGGGCCATGAGGGCGCCCAGGACGGCTGCCGTGGGCTTGCCCCAGCGCTCGGCCTCGGTGCGCAGACGCTCGAAGTACTCCTGGAAGGAGAGATAGGCGCGCTTGTGCTCAAAGCCGGCAGCCACGAGCTTGGCGATGGACTCGACCACGGACAGGTAGGCGCCCGCAAACTGGTCGGCCTCCATCAGATAGGGGTTGAAGCCCCATGCCATGGCACTCGCCGTGGTGGTCTCGCCGCCCACGGGGAACTTGGCGACCATGGCCGAGCTGGGGGTGAGCTGCGTCTTGCCGCCAAAGGGCATGAGCACGGTTGCGGCACCGATGGTGGAGTCGAAGCGCTCGGAAAGGCCCTTGTTGGAAGCGACGTTGAGGTCGGTGACGAGCGAGGTCATGCGCTCGGCGAGCGTGGTGCCGGCCCAGCTGGGCTGCCACACGCTACGGGCGCACACGTGGGCGACCTGGTGCTTGGGTGCGCCGTTGGAGTTGAGGAACTCGCGGGACAGGTCGACGATAGCGACGCCGTTCCAGGCCATGCGCATGCGCGGCTCAGCGGTAACCTCGGCGATAACGGTCGCCTCGAGGTTCTCCTCGGCGGCGTAGCCCATGAACTCCTCGACGTCACCGTCGGCGACGGCGCAGGCCATGCGCTCCTGGGACTCAGAGATAGCGAGCTCGGTGCCGTCCAGGCCGTCGTACTTCTTGGTCACGGTGTCCAGGTCGACATACAGGCCGTCGGCAAGCTCGCCCACGGCGACCGAGACGCCGCCGGCGCCAAAGTCGTTGCAGCGCTTGATCAGACGGCAGGCATCGCCGCGGCGGAACAGACGCTGCAGCTTGCGCTCGACCGGGGCGTTGCCCTTCTGGACCTCGGCACCCGAGGTCTCGATGGACTCGGTGTTCTGGGTCTTGGAGGAGCCGGTGGCACCGCCGATGCCGTCACGGCCGGTGCGGCCGCCCAGCAGGATGATCTTGTCGGTGGGGGCGGGGCACTCGCGGCGCACGTGGTTTGCCGGGGTAGCGCCCACGACGGCGCCGACCTCCATGCGCTTGGCCACGTAGCCGGGGTGATAGAGCTCGTTGACCTGACCGGTGGCAAGGCCGATCTGGTTGCCGTAGCTGGAGTAGCCGGCGGCGGCAGTGGTCACGAGCTTGCGCTGCGGCAGCTTGCCCTCGAGCGTCTCGGAAACCGGGACGGTGGGGTCGCCGGCGCCGGTGACGCGCATGGCCTGGTACACATAGCTGCGGCCCGAGAGCGGGTCACGGATAGCGCCGCCCACGCAGGTGGCGGCACCGCCGAAGGGCTCGATCTCGGTCGGGTGGTTGTGGGTCTCGTTCTTAAAGAGGAATAGCCAGTCCTGGTCCTCGCCGTCGACATCGACCTTCACCTTGACGGTGCAGGCGTTGATCTCCTCGGACTCGTCGACATCGGTCATGACGCCGGTCTTCTTAAGGTACTTGGCGCCGATGGTGCCCATGTCCATGAGGCAGACGGGCTTGGCGTCGCGGCCGAGTTCGTGGCGCATCTCCATGTAGCGGTCGAAGGCTTGCTGCACCACGGCGTCGTCGATCGTCACGTCGTCCAGGACGGTGCCGAAGGTGGTGTGGCGGCAGTGGTCGGACCAGTAGGTGTCGATCACGCGGATCTCGGTGATGGTGGGGTCGCGGTCCTCATCGCGGAAGTACTGCTGGCAGAAGGCGATGTCTGCCTCGTCCATGGCAAGGCCGCGATCGGCGATAAAGGCGGCAAGGCCGGCCTCGTCGAGCTTGCGGAAGCCGTCGAGCACCTCGACGGGTTGGGGCTCGGGGGTCTCCATGTACAGCGTCTCGGGCAGGTCGAGCGAGGCGATGCGCGCCTCGACGGGGTTCACCACGTAGTGCTTGATGGCATCGATGGCGGCCTCGTCCAGAGCGCCCGAGATCATATAGACCTTGGCGGAGCGCACGGCGGGGCGCTCGCCCTGGCTGATGAGCTGCACGCACTCGCTGGCGGAGTCGGCGCGCTGGTCAAACTGGCCAGGCAGGAATTCGACGGCAAAGACGGCGCCATCGCTTGCGGGGAGTTCGTCGTAGGTCACATCGACCTGGGGCTCGCTAAAGACGGTCGGCACGCAGGAGCGGAAAAGCTCCTCGTCGATGCCCTCGACGTCGTAGCGGTTGATGATCCTCAGGGCCTCGATGCCCTTGATGCCGAGAATTTCGGTCAGCTCGCCCTTGAGCTGCTGAGCCTCGACGTCGAACCCGGGTTTCTTCTCCACGTAGATACGAGAGACCATTGGTTCCTGCCTTCCTGATCGGTTGGGCGTACGGTACGGTATGCGGCAGCGGTCGGTTTACGGGACAAGCCTCGCGGTCGCCTTGAGCCACATGTTTGTAAACCTCACTATGATACGACAGCTCGCGGCGCGTTGAGGACGGCGAGGGTGCTACAGTGAAGCGCAAACAAGAGAAAGGCATCACATGGCATTCGTTTCGCTCGCCATCATCGCGCTCGTGGCCTTTGCGAGTCCCTTTATCGCCTCGGCGATTCCCGGAAAACCCGTTCCCGAGACGGTCTTTTTGCTCGTGCTCGGCGCGGTGCTGGGACCCCATATGCTCGGCGTCATCCATGTAGATGCCGAGGTCTCGCTTGTGTCCGAGCTGGGCCTGGCCTTTTTGTTCCTGCTTGCCGGCTTTGAGATCGACCCCAAGAGCATCACGGGCGTCGAGGGGCGCTACGGCTTGGCGACGTGGGTCGTCACGTTTGGTATCGCCTGGCTTGCCGTGCGCTTTACCCCGTGGTTCTCGGTCAGTCATTTCGACGGTATCGCCGTGACGCTTGCCCTCACTTCGACGGCGCTCGGTACGCTCGTGCCCATCATGCGTGAGCGCTCGCTCACCGGCACGCGCGTGGGCGACTCGATTCTCGCGTATGGCACTTGGGGCGAGCTCGGTCCCGTGCTCGCCATGTCGGTGCTGTTGTCTGCCCGCACTGGCATCCAAACGCTCGTAATCCTTGGCTTGTTTGCGGTGGTTTGCGTGTTGCTGGCCGTGGTCCCAAGCCGCTCCAAGCGCGTCGGCAGCCGCTTCTTTGCGTTTGTCGAGGAACGCGCCGATACCACATCACAGACCTTCGTGCGCCTGACGGTGCTCATCCTGGTCACACTCGTGGCGTTCTCGGCTGTCTTTGATCTCGACATCGTGTTGGGTTCTTTTGCCGCCGGCTTTGTCCTGCGCTACATCATCCCCGAGGGCAACCATACGCTCGAGACCAAGCTCGACGGTCTGGCCTACGGTTTTTTGATTCCGGTGTTCTTTACCGTATCGGGCGCAAAGATCGATCTGACGGCCGTGGCGTCGCGCCCGGGTCTGCTCGTTGGCTTTATCGTGGCGTTGTTGATTATTCGTGCCGTGCCCATTCTTATTTCCATGAGCATTTGTCCTGCGACGCGCGATGTGTCGGCGTATGGTCGCATTACCGTGGCCCTGTACTGCACCACGGCGCTGCCGATCATCGTTGCCGTTACGAGCGTTGCCGTCAACGCGGGCGCGCTGTCGCAAGATATTGCGTCGGTCATGGTTGCCGCCGGTGCCATCACGGTGTTCTTGATGCCATTGCTCGCGCAGCTCTTCTACCGCGTGGTGGATGCCGCACCGGTCGCCGCCGTGGCAGAGGTTGCCGAGCATCCATCCGATGCGCTCGACATCTTGCGCGCCCACCACGACCTAGCGAGCTTGCTCGCGCGCGAGCACGAGCTGCTGACCTCGCATGGCCATGGTCGCGTATTCGAGGGCCTGCCTACGCTCGATACGATTGCCGAGCGTCTTTCCGCCGAGGCAGCGAGCGGCCACATCGATGCCCGCATCGTGGACGCGGCGCACCTGCTTGCCGATAAGACCTATGGAGACGAGGTCGACCCGTCCGAGCTGACTCCGCGTGAGCGCCGCCGCCTGGAGCGCGCCAAGCTCGCTGTGCGCGAATACCGCCGCCGCATGCTGGAGCTCTATGCGCGCGAAGAAGCCGAAGACGACGACGGTAAGTAGTCGATACTTTCTCGGGGAAGCCGCGTCCCGCTTTGAAGGCTCGGAACGGGATGTGGTTTCCGAAACGGGGGCCGTTGGGAAGCTGTGTCCCGGAATGGGCGCTCAGAGTGGGATGCAGTTTCCGCAAGGAGGTCCTGGGGGAAACCGTGCCCCGTTCTGATCCGAAATACTGGGACATAGTTTCCCTTTCATAACAGAAGAAGGCGCGCTGCCTGCAGTTGATGCAGACGGCGCGCCTTTTTGGTTGAGCTATGTTGAGGCTTGAAGCCAAAGCTTGTGGCTCCCTAGG